>JAIOAS010000088.1 GCA_019873725.1 Chloroflexota bacterium
GACCTGGCGCGCTTCTGCGCCGAGGCCCTGGGCTACACCGACCTGCCCGATCCGCACCCGGAGGTTAAAGCACAGTGGGCGGTCTTCGAGGCGATGATCGCGCTGATGACGCCACAGGGCTTCGCCAACCTGATGGGGACGATGTGGCCGGAGCTGATTGATGCGATGCCGTTCGGCATGGGCAAGATGATGCGCGCGATGGGCAAAATCCCCGGCGCGCTGGGGCTGATGAAGCCGCTGTTCCCGGTGCTCTTCCCCAAGTTGCTGCCGCTGATGATGCCGAAAGTGATGGACACGATGCTCGCCCGCGTCGCCGCGCAAATCCCGATGCCCGACTACATGGCCGAGCAAATGCCGGAGCTAATGCCAAAGGTGATGGACAATCTGATGCCGCACATGATCGGCGACGTGGTGCCGCTGGTGACGGAGCCGATGATTGCGTATTTGAAGGAAAACTAGAACAAACGCGAGAAACGCGCCCAGTTGGATAGTCAACCGGGCGCGTTTTATACTTATGAAGAATACACGAAGTGTCCTACAATTCCAAAGCAAATTTCTCAGCAATGAAGGACAACAAATCCTCCAAATTTGTTATCAGTGATGGTTCAGGATTAACTTGTCCTGGCAAATGTTGGTGATGTGGCGCAGTACTAACATTCGGCCAATGTGGGGCATTGTCCCAACGAGAGCGCAACGTCCCATCAGCATTCATCCAATGATAGGCATATTTACGGTGACCATCGGCAAAAACATAATCCCGCAAGTCCAACCGACTCGAATCCCGAAAATACACAACGATGTGCAACAAATAGGCATCTCCTTCTTGTTCGTAACGAAGGAGATGCCAGGATTCAAAAAGATCAGAATGTTGCTCAAAAATCCGTAACATGGCGTAGATTTAGGAGATAGCCGCTATTTGCGCATCAAGCGCGGATAGTGCATCAATATACCATTGCCACTGCACATAATCGTCGTCGGATTCGAAATCCTCTTGGCCTTCAAGCACATAACGTGCGCGCATATCCGCGACAGAACAGCCCCACTTGCTCTCCAATGACCGAATCCGCGCCTCATAACGCGCTCTGCGCCCAAGGAGAATCATCCGCGCCTGCTGCCGGGCAGCATCCAGCGGATCGGCATAGCCTAGCGATGCTAACACTCTTTCTGTTGTATATATTGTCATTTCTGTTCACCTGACCGGGCCCGTACCTTTATTTTAACACAGATTTTTCAGCGCGTGAGCTTGCGGTCCAGCGCTTCCAACCACACGCGAAGTTGCGCAGCGCGTGGATCGCCGAGCATCCTGAAGAGAGCCAGGGCGTGCCGCCAGCTTTCCTGCGCGCGCCTGGCGTCGCCCAGAGCGCCGCACGCACCGCCGATGTGCATCAGGGCTTCGGCTTCGGCCCGGCGGTCGTGCAGTTCGTACACGATCTTGAGGTATTGTTCGTAACAGCGCAGCGCCTGCGCATGCTCTTCCTGCGCTGTGTAGATTTGTCCCATAAAATACAACGTCGTCGCTTCCGCCTGGCGATCCAAACGCTGCGCGGATTCCAGCACCCGCTCCAGGATGACCATCTGCTCTGTCATCGGCAGCACCCGGCTCAGCATGGGGAAGACACGCAACACCACGTCGCACAGCCAGCGGTCGACGTTCCCTGGATGAGGCCAACTGGTGTCCGCGCCGCTCATCCGTAACCATGCCGCCCACAGATGCGGCCAGATGGCGCTGAAACGCCAGATGCCTTCGTCACGATAGAGGCCACGCGCGTTGTAGAGATCGCCGGCGCGGGCGGCTTCGGCCAGCACGTAGTGAGCGTAACGCGCCATCACCAGGCGGGTGCGCTCCGGTTGCCCCAGCATCAGTTCCTGCGCATAGAAAGACACCATGTCGTGCAAGGCATACAGCTCGGTTTCCGGCGTGTACATCACCAGGTTGCTACGGACGAAACTCACCAACAGCGCATCAGCAGTTTCCATATCGACGCCCCACACCACCATCGCCGCCAGACGGGAGAAAGGGGCAGGAAAGACCGCCAGCGCCTCGAAATACGGGCGTTGCTCGGCGGGCATGGCCTCATACGCCAATTCAAGCGCGATAGTTACTGCCAGGTTGGCATCGAAGGTACGCAGCGCCGTCAGCCGTTTTTTGATCGCGGTGTAGCGGGTTAGCAAAGCGCGTGGCGTCCCAGCATACGCATCACGGAACAATGCCCCCACCAGACGCAGGGCCAAAGGACTATCACCAAAACATTGCAAGAGTTTGCCCAATATCCGCTGCGATATCCTGGCGCACTCAGGCGCGATTTGCAGAAGCAGCGCACGCGCATCTTCTGGGCGCAACTTATGCAAACGCAGCGAATACAACTTCGCTGAGACGGGGAACTCACTCCGTGCGGTCACAATCACCGCGGAGGGCTGGCGGGGCAACAGGCGGCGCAACTGCGTCGGACTGGCGGCGTTGTCCAGCAACAGCAGCACCTTGAGGTCGCTAAATGTGTCGCGGTACAGGCGGTCCAACTCCGCCGGCTCTTCCGGCAACAGCGCATCGGGATAGAACGGGCGGAGGAGAAGACGTTGCGCCTGCCCAGGGTCCAGTGAGGTGACAAAGTCCGGCATTCCCCCCCGCAGATCGATCTCAAGACAGCCATCGGGGAAATCTTTCGCCAGTTCCGCCGCCAACTTACGGGCTAACGCCGTTGTCCCCTCGCCCAAATCACCGGCGGCGCTGGTAATCAACACGCCCCGGTCAAAGTGCGCTAACAGGTCCGCAAGCTCTGCCTGCCGTCCCACAAACCCGATCGGCGGCGGTGTGATGTTAAACCGCAACGCCGGCGGACGGACAAACTGCTTAGATTCAGGCGCCGGTGAAAGTCGTTGAGCCACTCTATACTCCATCGTTCGATCACGCTATTCAGTCGCCCTGCTGAAGGCTGCCAGGCAGATCCAACCTTCGCCAGGGGCAATCTACGCTATATTGTAGAGGCGCTTGCCGATAAAGGCAAATGACCCAGGGTCTTATCATGCTTGCTCCGAGGGGAACGCCAGTTCCCCGTTTTGCGCTCATAAGACGCGGATCTGGCGATCCGCTCGAAGCAAAAGTAGAGGCGCTTGCCGATAAAGGCAAATGCCCCAGGGTCTTATCATGCTTGCTTCGAGGGGAACGCCAGTTCCCCGTCTTACGCTCATAAGACGCGGATCTGGCGATCCGCTCGAAGCAAAAGTAGAAGCACTTGCCGATAAAGGCAAATGACCCAGGGTCTGATCATGCTTGCTCCGAGGGGAACGCCAGTTCCCCGTTTTACGCTCATAAGGCGCGGATCTGGCGATCCGCTCGAAGCAAAGGTAGAGGCGCTTGCCGATAAAGGCAAATGCCCCAGGGCCTTATCATGCTTGCTTCGAGGGGAACGCCAGTTCCCCGTTTTAAGCGCATAAGACGCGGATCTGGCGATCCGCTCGAAGCAAAAATAGGGAACTGTGACGAGAATGATAAAGCCCTGCAAATGCTCATTGGCAAACTGATGAACTTCTGCTATAGTTTAGGTGAGTGCAGGCGTCTCTATACTTCACCCCGGGCATTTGTTCCCATCCCGCCACGCGCCGCCTGCCATCCGTTCGTGTAGGACAGCCCCGATCATGAAAACAGGCACCGGACTATTCGACTAACGACTATGAGACTATTTTTATAGGAGGTACGCAATGGCAGTCATTACGATTTCCCGGCAATACGGCAGCGGCGGTGACGAGATCGCCGAGCGCGTCTGTGACATTCTCGGCTACACCTACTTCGATAAAAACCTCATCGCCAAAGTCGCGGCAGAAGTGGGCGCGTTCAAAGAAGAGCAAATCGTCGACATCTCCGAAGACACGTATATGATGCGCAACTTCATGGAACGGTTGTTTGGCGGACGCCGCATCAAAGTTCAGACCGGCCCCTTGGGCAGCGCGAAGGTATCACCGATGCAGTCGTTAAACGAAGAGCAAGGGGTAGCCCTGATGCGCAGCACAATTATGGGAGCATACCAACATGGCAACGTCGTCATTGTGGGGCGTGGCGGACAGGCCATCTTGCGCGAGCAGCCGGGGGTGCTCCATGTCCGCATCACCGCGCCACTTGGAGCACGGGTAATGCGCGTCAAAGAGCGCAACAACATCACCCTGGGAGAAGCCACCGACCTGACCAAGAGCAAAGACCTGGCCGCCGAGACCTATTTGCGGGAGTTCTTCGACATCGACTGGAATGACCCGCTGCTCTACCACCTCACCATCAACACCGGTCGGTTCGACATCGATGGCGCAGTCGAAATCATCGTCAACGCCCTGAGCCACCTTAAAGCGGTCAAACTCGGACTGACGTAATCTGTCAAAAATCATCCTGAAAATGGTAAATAACCATTGACGAAACTCGGTGGTATGCTATAATCTCCCCCAGCGAGGCGATACTTTACCATGGCGAGAATACAGAAAACGCGGCCTGATAGTCGTCTCTCCCCACGACCAGACTTGCAAGCTGGCCGTTTTCTGCCCAAAATGGATTTTTGCGCAATTGAGTAGTGGATACCGCTCTAATAATTTTCACCTGATAGGAGGTTTAGGATATGGCAGAACGTAAAATGGTTATGGTAGATGGCAATACCGCGTGTGTGTGGGTCGCCCACAAGATCAACGAAGTGATTGCCATTTACCCGATTACCCCGTCCACTTCAATGGGCGAGATGGCCGATGCCTTCTCGGCGGCGGGGCAGACGAACATCTGGGGCACCGTTCCCCTGGTGGTTGAAATGCAGTCTGAAGGCGGCGCGGCTGCCGCGGTTCACGGTGCGCTGCAAACCGGCGCGCTGACCACCACCTTCACCGCGTCACAGGGCCTCATGTTAATGATCCCCAGCATGTTCAAGATCGCCGGCGAGCTCACCTCGGCGGTCATTCACGTGTCGGCGCGCAGCCTGGCAACCCAGGCGCTCTCCATCTTCGGCGATCACAGCGACGTGATGGCCGTGCGCTCGACCGGATTTGCGATGCTGGCGAGCAACTCCGTCCAGGAAGCGCACGACTTTGCGCTAATCTCGCAAGCGGCGACGCTGGAAGCGCGCGTGCCGTTCATCCACTTCTTCGACGGCTTCCGCACCAGCAACGAGATCAACAAGATCGAGCAGTTGACGATCGACGACCTCAAAGCGATGATCAACGACGACCTGGTGCGGACGCACCGGGCGCGCGCGATGAACCCGGATAAGCCGGTCACCCGCGGCACGTCGCAAGGGCCGGATGTCTACTTCCAGGGCCGCGAGACGGTCAATCCGTTCTATGCCAAGACCCCCGCCATCGTCCAGGCGGCGATGGATAAGTTTGCGGGATTGGTGGGACGCCAGTATCACCTCTTCGACTACGTCGGCGCGCCCAATGCCGAGCACGTCATTGTAATGATGGGGTCCGGCGCGGAAGTGGCGCACGAGACGGTCGAGTACCTGAACGCGCACGGCGAAAACGTCGGTCTGCTCAAGGTACGCCTCTACCGCCCGTTCGACGTGCATGCGTTTGCCGCCGCCCTGCCCCAGAGTGTGAAGCTCCTCGCGGTGCTGGATCGTACCAAGGAACCCGGCGCCATCGGCGAGCCGCTGTACGAAGACTGCATCGCCGCGCTGACCGAGACCGGACGCACAAATATCGCCGTCATCGGCGGGCGCTACGGCCTTTCCAGCAAGGAATTCACCCCGGCGATGGTCAAGGGCATCTTCGACGAAATGAAGAAGGCCAATCCCAAGAACCACTTCACCGTGGGCATCAACGACGATGTGACGCACACCAGCATCGCCTACGACCGCTCCTTCAACATCGAGCCGGCGGATGTCGTCCGGGCCATGTTCTTCGGGCTGGGGTCCGACGGCACGGTGGGCGCCAACCACGACACTATCGAGATCATCGGCACGGAGACCCCCAACTACGCGCAAGGCTACTTCGCCTACGACGCCAAGAAGTCGGGCGGGTACACCGTCTCGCACCTGCGTTTCGGCCCGCGTCCCATCCGCCAGACCTGCCAGATTTCGTCGGCCAGCTTCATCGGTTGCCACCAGTTCGTCTACCTGGAAAAACTGGATGTGCTTGGGCCGGCTACCGAGGGCGGCACGTTCCTGCTCAACACGCCCTACGACCCCAACGAAACGTGGGATAAGATGCCGCGCCACATTCAGCAGCAGATCATCGACAAGAAGCTCAAGTTCTACGCCATTAACGCTTATGATGTTGCCATCAAGGCCGGGATGCCTGGGCGCATCAACACGATTATGCAGACCTGCTTCTTCGCCCTTTCCGGCGTCCTGCCGAAGGATGAAGCGATTGCCAAGATCAAGGAAGCCATCCACAAGCGATTCATCAAGAAGGGTGAAAACGTCGTCAAGCAGAACTTCGCCGCCGTAGACAATGCGCTGGCCAATCTCGTCGAAATCAAGGTACCTGCCGAGGCGACGAGCACGGTAGTCGTGCCGCCGATTATGGTCGAGGGCGGGCCGGAATTCGTCTACGAAGTCGCCGCCAAGATCGCGTCGCTCACGGGCGACACCGTGCCCGTTTCGGCGATGCCGGTGGACGGCACCGTTCCCACCGGCACCACGCAGTACGAGAAGCGCAGCATTGCGCTCGAAATGCCCGTGTGGAACCCCGATGTCTGCATCCAGTGCGGCAAATGCGCGATGGCCTGTCCGCACGCCGTTATTCGCACAAAAGTTTACGATCCGGCGCTGCTGGCAGACGCGCCCGCAGGCTTCCAGTCCGCCGATGCCAAGGGCAAGAAGTTCGAGGGGCTGAAGTTCACGGTGCAGGCCGCGCCCGAAGACTGCACCGGCTGCGGCTTGTGCGTGGAGACCTGCCCGGCGCAGGACAAAGCCAACCCCGGTCGCAAGGCCATCAATATGACCCCGCAGCCTCCCATCCGCGCGCAGCAGCGGGAGTATTGGAACTTCTTCTTCAACAAGTTGCCCGATTTCGACCGCACCGAGTTAAACCTGAACACGGTGAAAGAAACGCAGCTTCTGCGCCCGCTGTTCGAGTTCTCCGGCGCATGCGGCGGCTGCGGCGAAACGCCCTATATCCGCCTGATCAGCCAGCTCTTCGGCGACCGCGCCATCATCGCCAATGCCACGGGTTGTTCGTCCATCTACGGCGGGCACATGCCTACCACGCCGTACACCTTCAACGCCGACGGGCGCGGTCCTACCTGGAACAACAGCCTGTTCGAGGACGCCGCGGAGTTCGGGTTTGGCTTCCGGCTGACGCTGGACAAACAAGAGCAATACGCGCGTGAGTTGGTGGCACAATTCCGCGATAAACTCGGCGCCGAACTGGCCGATGGCCTGCTCAATGCCCCGCAGCAAACCGAAGCCGATTATGCGGCGCAGCGCGAGCGTGTAGCGCAACTGCGCATCCGGCTGGCCGAGGAGGACAGCCCGAAGGCGAAAGACCTGCTGAGCCTGGCCGACGTGCTGGTGCGTCGCTCGGTGTGGATCTTCGGCGGTGACGGCTGGGCCTACGACATCGGCTTTGGCGGGCTGGATCACGTCCTGGCACAGGGCCGCAAGGTCAACGTGCTGGTGCTCGACACGCAGGTGTACTCCAACACCGGCGGCCAGATGTCGAAGGCAACGCCGCGCGGTGCGGTGGCGAAGTTCGCCGCGGCCGGGCGCCCGCTCCCCAAGAAGGACCTCGGCCTGATTGCCATGACCTACGGCAACATTTACGTCGCGCAGATTGCCATGGGTGCCGATGACGCGCAAGCCCTGCGGGCCATCCGCGAAGCCGAAGCCTACGAAGGGGCGAGCCTTGTCATCGCCTACAGCCACTGCATCAACCAGGGCCTGCCGCAGATGAAGTACGGCTTCGAGCAGCAGAAGAAGGCCGTGGCCTCCGGCGCGTGGATCCTCTACCGCTACGACCCGCGCCTGATAGCGGAAGGCAAGAACCCGCTGCAACTCGACTATGGCCCGCACAAGCGCGAGGACAAGCCGCAGTTGGACATCGCGGAGTACATGTACAACGAAGTGCGCTTCAAGACGCTGACGCAGTCGAAGCCGGAGATCGCCAAGAACCTGCTGGAACTGGCCCGCCAAGACGCCGTCGCGCGCTGGGTGTACTACAAGCAGTTAGCCGCGCTGGACTATAGCTGGATGCAGGCAAAGTAAAGCCGCGGATTAGAGATACACGATAAACCGCCCGCCGATGATTCGGCGGGCGGTTTTCTGTAGGAACTGAATCGTCATACTTCGCCAGATAAACGCGCAGCTACATCCAGAACATCGTCCGAAAGCCAATACCCACGCTGGCGTATTTCTTCGAGTATAGGAGTTACTGCCCTTAACAAGCCCGACATCTTTGCCTGAATCACAATACCCACCACACCGGTTACGGTCAGGCCCAGCTTTCGAGCCGCGACTCGCCCTAAACGCTCATCAACGATCAACAACGCCTTATGAGTGTACGCCAGTGCTACCGCCTCGCGCTCACCACGATCCAGGTTTAGCGTAGCAATCGTGACTTCGGGCGGTATCTGTAACGGTGGGGCAAGCTCAATGAAATCCTGTAGCGCCCGATCCAGGCAATCGGCTTCAGTCCCTGATTTCGCTAAAAGTTCACGGTAAACGGCCGGCGGGATTAACACCTTATCAAACAGAGCATCGAGTAAACGCAGTTGATCTACCTTTGCCAACGCAATGAGCGGACCTGTATCACTGACCACAACACCCATATTGTCCTCAGTGGGTTTTTGCTGAAGTCGTCGCAAAGACACGAGCGGCTTCTATGTCAACCCGCAACTCGTTCTCCAGTTCCTCGGGAGCATAGTTGACGATGGACACCCCGTACAGCCCGCATTGCTCAAGAAAGGCGACCCGCGACATTCCGGCCAAAGCCGCTGCTTTGCCAGAGGAAAGTTTGCCCAGTTCGAACATTTTCAGGGCCGCCATCAACCGTATCTGGGCCTGAAGTTCTTCTTCTGTCGTCAATACGGCCAACGCCAGGTCATCCGGGTATTCCAACGTGATCTGTCTCATGATTCCCTCTCATCCGCAACAGCTACAAGCCATCGACGCTCATCTAAAGTATACCACAACTTAACGTTCAACGAGCCATTGTTGCAGAATCAGTTCGACGTCCAGAATCGTCTCGACAGCGCAATCGATGCCATCCACCGCTTCCGCGCCGGGTCTGACGAGCACAGTCCGCATCCCGGCGGCGACCGCGCCGCGCAGGTAGCTCACCTGATCGTCGACCATCACACAATCAGGGGCCGGCGTCTGCAGAATCTCCAACGCCCGCGCGAAGGCGTGCGGATGTGGCTTGCTCTGGTAATCCACAGCGCGCACGTCGATGATATGCGTGAAATGATGGCGCACGCCCAACTGTCCCAGGATGCGCTCCGCCCAATCCGCGATACTGTTGGTGAAGACGGCTTTGGGGACATCCAAACGCGCGAGCATCCCCTCCAATGCGGGATTGGGCGCAATGTAACGGCTGACATCGATGTCGTGGACGTAATCCAGGTACGCATCCACACTGACTTCAGGATGATGCAGCAGCAGGCCGCGCATCATCGTGCCGTAGGCCTGGAAGTATTCACGGCGCAACGCCGCCGATTCTTCCAGCGAGATGTGCAACTGTTGTGAGACCCAGTCAACGAGGCGCGTCCCCAATTCTTTGAAAAGGCCGGTATCGTTCGTATACAGCGTATCGTCGAGATCAAAAAGGATGTAGCGCATTTTGGGAATCAGCAAATCAAGAATCAGCGAGTCGAGATTCTGGGCTGACAGCAAGCTGCGTTGTTAGCAAAACACCCGCCAACGCATAAACCACCGCAGCGCACATCAGCGTGATCCGAAATCCCACGTGGATCGCCAGCGCTGTCGCCAGCGCCGAGCCGAGGACGGACATCACCCCATTCACTCCCCACAGCCACGGCACCACCCCGGGCCAGCGCGTTCCGGCCCAACGCATCCCCACCGGGAAGGGAATTCCCATAAAGAAGCCGAGTGCGGCGAGCAGCAGAACGGCCACGACGAGACGCAGCCCTAACGATAGCCCCAACGTCGCCTGCAAAATGCTGGTATTCAGCATCACATACGCCACGATGACTACCAACAGAGCCGGGAAAACCAGCCGCATACGCCGCGCGATGGTTTCGGCAGGCCAGCGGCTGCTCCAGAGGCTTCCCAGCCCGCTGCACAACAACAGGGTAAACAGCACGACGGCCAGCGAGTACACCGGACGTCCCAGGTAGACGGTGAGTTTCTGGATGGTGGGGATTTCCAGAAGCATGAAGGCGATGCCCAACGCGCCGAAATATCCCAAGACGCGCGCCGGAGGGCGAGGCAATCCGCGCTTCCGCGCCCCCACCAGCAACGGAACAACGATGAACGCCACACCAAACGTGACCGACACGCCAATCACCACAAAGAGGATAATAATGGCTTCCATACTGGTGCGATAGACGCCGCTCCCGCTCAAGGCCGGGTCGAGCAAATCCCCTAGCAATACAAGGTTGAAGAAGAAAGGCCGGTCGTCGGTAGCCGGAGAAATGTCGAGTGGATAAGCATTGATGAAAGCGGCGTGATCGGGCGCGCTGATGAACGTCCCGACTTCCTCGGTGGGCGTCATTCCTGGCGCGTAAATCACCGTGAATTCCAGTTCTGCGGCTTTCTGCGCCAACGCTGCAACCTCGGCAGGGGTGAACGGCTCGCGCTTGAAGAGCGTCGTCGACAACCCCTCACCCGGCGAACCGGACAGGAGACGCACGAGTACCACAACGTGCTGACGCGGGTCCGCCACGCCGGCGGCTTCCCATCCGGCCATGCCGGTCGAGACCAAGCGCAGCGTTTCGGCAGGGCGTTCCGGCAAATACCAACGGGAGACGGTCAATATACCCCGATCGGAGAGGTGTTCGTAGTAGGTCTGGAACGCCTCACGGGTGTACAGGCTGTTTTCGGAAAGCGCAAACGCCCCAGAACCGCCCGCCGCCCAGGTGTCGATCAGCGATGCCTGGATCACGTCGTAGCGTTGAGGGCTGCGATCGATATAGCCGCGCGCGTCGGCGATGACGACGCTCACGTCAGAGCGCCCGTAGAGGTCGCCGGCGAAATCGCGTAACGGGCCGCGCACGGCCTGGATGACCGCCGGATTGACCTCCACGGCGGTAACGTGTGGCGCGTCGGTCGCCAGCGCCGCCAGCACATCCCGCCCGCCGCCAGGGCCGATCACCAGCGTCTCGGGGCGCTCGATCAAATGGTAGACGAAGGAGGTGAGATCGTACCGCAAAAAGCTCACCTGCCGCAGGTCACCGTTGAAGTTTTGAATGGGCGTCCCGGCAACGCTGTCGATGAGCAACAACGCGTAGCCAAACGTGGAACTCTCGTTTATGGCCTTTTCCCAATACTGCGGCCCGACCGACCAAAAGAAAGGATAGTACAGAGGCTCGTAGACCGTCACCCGCGAGTGAGCGTTCCATTTTTCGTAGAGCAGCGGGGCTTCCTCCCCACCGGTTTTGTTGATGCGGATCTGCAACCAGGGATGCACGACATTGCTCACCAGCAGGGCAGTCATCACCAGAAAACCGGCAAGTGGGATGGCCTGCGCCGGCTTGCGCGGAAACCACCCGGCGCTAAAGGCGACGCCCGCGAGTGCCATGAGGACGCTCAAGCCCAGCAAAGCGCCTGCGCCGCCCAACATATCCAGGGCAAAGACGCTGAACAGACACCCCAGCGCCGCCCCGGTCAAATCGGCCCAGTAAATTCGTCCGGCTTGCGCCGCCCACCCGGAGAGCGCCAACGCCATCACCACCCCGTTGAGAAAGAAGGGGATCGTCAAATCCAGATAGATCAGAGCGAACACGAGGAATTGCGCCAGGGTGAAACCACCCGTGCGATTCAGCGCAATGTGAAATGGCATTTTGAGATAGAGCCAGAAGGTGATCGGCACGGAAACCGCCAGCGCCAGAGCGGCCCAACCGATCCAACGCCGGGCGCTTTCCGGCGTGGTGAGACGGGGGAAAAAGTACAGGACAACGCCCGCCAAGGCGCTTCCCATCATCGCCAGCGAAATCGCCAGAAACGCAAAATGGTACCACATGGTGACGGAGAAGATGCGAGTCAGCACAACTTCCAGCGCAAGCGATCCCATACTGGCCAGTAATACGCCCACCAGTTGATGTCGTTCGAGTTTCATAGGGTAGTTTCCTCCCCCTGCGAAGGTGGGCGAACGCTGTTCGCCTGAACCTCCGCAAGGGATTTGTCACTCAATTGTCCCGTGCAGCGGCAGCGCCACCAGACCGCTAGGCACCTTGGGGAAGAAATCGGTGGATTTTTGCGGCATCCGTTCTCCGGCAACGGTACACGCCCGCACCTGCTCAATACGGGTTGGATTGAGCAGGAACATGAAATTCGCTTCGCCCTTGTCCACGGCAATGTAGCCGGGGTCGGGATCGCGCAAGTAGGTCAAGTTTTCGAGTCGCCGCACGCTTTCCTTACTCAGGCCCATCACGTGCTCGATGACCAACTCGTGCAACACTGCCACGTCAAGCGCCCGCCAATGCGGATCGCGGTCCGGCACAAGGGCCGCCATCGCGTTCAGCGTCTTGAGGGTGAGGAGTGTGTAAGCGCCGTCATAGAAGCCAAAGCGGGGACGGTCAGCGGTTGCCGCCGCCAGCCCGGCTTCCAACGTCGTCCGATCGGGAACGGCCTCGATTACGAAATAAGGCTCCAACGCCTTCAGGAGGGCTTTACCGTCCATCCGCGTGTAGGAATGAATCAGCCGGTGGGTCGGCAAAATGACCAGGCCCGGATCGCTCATGCTCACGAACGTCACCATCACGTAGTTGAAGGCGGCATTCGTTGGAGCGTCGAGATGTTGCGCCCGCATCTCGTCGCGGTAGTTGAGCGCCGTCTCGTAGCGGTGATGTCCGTCGGCGATGATGAGCGGCTGCTTCGTCGCCATCTCCGCGACCACGGCCTCGATAATCGCCGGATCGTTAACCACCCAGAACGCCTGCTCCACCTCCGGCTCGATTACCCGGTCGCGGACGAGCGCCGGCATGTGCGAATCGAGAAACGGTTGCAGCAGCGCATTGACCGCGCCGGATTCGTCAGGATAGAGCATAAAGATATGTCCCCAGGCCGTCTGTGTGGCGCGGGTGAGGTTGAGGCGGTCCACCTTCGGGCCGCTGAGCGTGTGCTCGTGCGGCAGTACCACGCCCTCGTCGAAACGGCTCAACTCCAGTGCGGCGGTAAAACCGCGCCGCGTGTGCTCGACCCCATCGGGCGTGGTGAACGTCTGCTCCAACACGTAAAGCGCGGGGGCGGGGTCTCGGATGAACACTTCTTCCGCCAGCCAATTGAGCATATAGCCGCGCGCGCGAGTGTAGACATTGTTCTCGTCATTGTCAGCGGGTGTATGTTTGCCCTGAATGATGCGCACGTAGCTGTAAGGGGAAAGTTCGTAATACTGCGCCTGCTCCGGCTCGTGGATGCGGTCGTAGGGCATCGTGATCACGTCGGATAGGTCACAAAACTTTTCGGGATTGTAGCGCAATCCCCGAAACGGTCGAATCTTCGTCATATAGCCTCCTGATTTTTTTCTATCAGCAGATTTAGCAGATTAAGCAGATTTTCAGATTAGTTTGTATGTAATCTGCTAAATCCGCTTAATCTGCTGACAAAAAACGTATTGTTTTTCACTACGCCACGAGATTTTCCTGTACCAGCTTGACGATCTCGCCGCCGATGCGCTCCTGCGCCTCGACGGTGGCCGCGCCGATGTGCGGGGTGGCGATGACCTGCGGCAGCGCGATCAGCTTGTGCAGCGCCTCGCTCCGCGGCGGTTCCTCGCTGAAGACATCCAACGCTGCGCCGGCCAGATGTCCGCTGACCAGCGCCGCGTAGAGCGCATCCTCGTCCACCACACCGCCACGTGCCACGTTGATCAACCGCGCGCCCGGCTTCATCTTCGCCAACTGCTCCCCACCAAGCAGATTATGGGTCTCCGGCGTATGCGGGATGTGCAGACTGACATAGTCCGCCACTGCCAGCAGTTCGTCGAGTGAAACAAGGTCGGCGTTCTGGATGTAGGGATCGTAAGCCACGACGGTCATCCCCAGCGCGCGGGCCTTCTCACCGAGCAAGCGTCCAATGCGCCCGTAGCCGATGATGCCGAGCGTTTTACCGGCCAGTTCGACGCCTTCGAGCTTCTTCTTCTCCCATTTCCCGGCCTTCATCGTCGCATCGGCCCAGGCAAGGCTGCGCGCCAGGGAGAACATCATCGCCAGGGCCAGCTCCGCCACCGCGTTCGAACTGGCATTGGGCGTGTTGATGACCTTGATGCCCTTGCTTTCTGCTACATCCACATCGATGCTATCGACACCCACCCCACCCCGGATGATGAGCTTGAGGTTGCCGGGATTTTGCAGCAGCGGCGCGCGCACCTTCGTCCGGCTGCGCACCACGATGCCGTCGTAGTCGCCGATGACCTGGCCCAATTCGTCCAGGGTGATGGTATCGCGTACATCCACTTCGACGCCGGCCGCCCGCATCGCGTCGACGGCCTGCGCATCCACCGAATCGCAAATCAGCACTTTTGCCATAGCATCCTCCTCGAATGTCAACGGATTAAACGGATGAAACGGATTTTTTACCGCAGAGATCGCGGAGGACGCAGAATAAGTAAAAAATCTCTGCGCACTCAGCGCACTCTGCGGTAAGGATTCTTTATGCTAATCCCAGAATGTCGTCAATCTGGGCGAGCAGCCAGCGGATGTCGGCTACGGTGAGATCACCCATGTGGGCAATGCGGAAGGTCTTCTCTTTGAGCGTCCCGTAGCCGTTGGAGATCATCGCGCCGCGCTCGGCCAGCGCCTTGTTCAGATCACCGACACTGATGCCGCGTGTGTTCGTCACCGTCGTGACCGTGTTGGAGAGGAAGCGCGGATCGGGGAACAACGCCCAATGCTGGCGCGCCCACGCGCGGACGATCTCCGCCATTTCGATATGCCGCGCCCAGCGATTGTCCAGCCCCTCGGCGAGGATGTCGTCCATCTGCTTGTTCAAAGCATAGATGAGGCTGATGGCCGGCGTCGCGGGAGTCTGATTGCGCTCGTAATACTTGAGCATATCAATAAAATCGAAATAGTAGCCCCGGTGGGGAACCTGCCGCGCCCGTGCGAACGCCCGTTCGCTGACGGCAGCGATGGTGAGGCCCGGCGGCAGGGCAAAACACTTCTGCGAGCTGGCAAAGACCACATCCACGCCCCAGGCGTCGAACTCGATCTTGGCGCCGGCCATCGCGGAAACCGCATCCACCAGCAGCAACACGTCGGGGTACTTCTCACGCACCAACGCCGCAATCTCCTGCAACGGGTTCATCACCCCGGTGGAGGTCTCGTTGAAGGTGAGAGTCAACACGTCATAGTCGCCTTTGCTCAACGCCGCATCGATCATCTCCGGTGTGAAGCCCTGGCCCATTTCGACTTCCACACTGTCGGCGGGCACACCGTTCCCCTGCGCCACTTCGAGCCAACGCTTGGAGAACGCGCCGCAGACTGTGATCAGCGCACGCTTGAGCACGGCCTGGCGCAGCGAGCCTTCCATCAGGCCGGTGCCGGAGCAGGCATAGATGAAGACCGGCTGCTGCGTGTAGAGCAGCTTTTGCAGTTTGGGCGTGACGGCAGCCTGCAGATCGGAGTAATCCTTGGCGCGATGGCCGATCATCGGCGCAGTCTGCGCGGCCAGAATTTCGTCCCGCACATGGGTCGGCCCCGGAATAAACAACTTTTTGTACATACATTCACCTCCGTTAGCAAATAATGAGTTAATTACGAATTACAAATCCCCCTCAGCAACAACTCCCCACTCTCGCAATCTTCTCTCCTCCCTTTCCCCCTCTCCTCAAATCTTCCATCACGAAAAACCAGGCACCCCCTCGATGGTTCCCGTGATTTTCAAACGCAGGAAGTTCATCACGCCGATGATGACGAGTGCAAACACCAGCCCCCAAACAAGCGGAAGCCATGCCTGACGCCAGCCGGTAAGCACGTTGGCGCGTCCTATCGCCATCACGAACAACATCGCGCCGAGGCACACAAACATCGCCACCACGCCGGCAATGCTGTAGAGCGCCACCGGGTAGAGCAGAACCGGTTCGAGCAGATAGATCACACCCGCCATCGCCAGTTCCACGACGACCAGGAACGCCAACTCGGACCAGGAACGCAGTGTCGCCACAGCTTCACCGTCGGCCCACATGATCTGATTGAAGGCGGGGGCAAGGATTACACTCATCCCCATCCCCATCAGCACACCGGAAAACAGGCGCAACCAGGGCT
The DNA here is from genome assembly GCA_019873725.1 of Chloroflexota bacterium. Taxonomy (GTDB): domain Bacteria; phylum Chloroflexota; class Anaerolineae; order B4-G1; family SLSP01; genus DSWT01. Next base: position 16,349 of record JAIOAS010000088.1, read on the forward strand.
GCGGGGCGTATCCCAATAAGCCCTCCGCTCTGCCGGTCAGCATCGTGGTGTAGGAATTAAAGCCATCCAGCGCCCAAATCCCGGCGAAGCCAACCAGCACAACCAGTATCTGCCAACGGGGAAAACGCTGCGCGCGCCGCCGCCGCCATACCCCCCACTGGACCAACAGTCCCGTCAACGCACCCGGAAATGTGCCGGTACAACGCTGGCACAGGGGCAACTGGTGTTCATCGATGAAAAATGAGTGTGAGGGGAGACGGTGGCACACAGCCGCCGCGATGATATCGGCCTTGGGCAACACCCCGGCGGGTGTCAAAACAACGAAAAGCACCGCGCCCACCAACGCCAGCACAAGGCCGCTCCACACCCAGAAGCGGGGAAAATTAGCGCGGCGTGTGTTCGGTGCGGAACTATCCATCAGGCAGTCCTCATTGGCGGCGGAAGGTGTTCCACACGATTGAGATAGTGAACGACCCAACTGCCCCCCCGCTCTGGATGTCCCCACTCGAAAAGGCACAATCCGGTGTTGTTCAACCACAGGCGCGGTGTATCGGAGCCGAGCAAGATGCGCACCTGCGCACCAATCGTCCCGGCGTGGGTGACGAGCAGGAGCTGGTCTGCGTCGTGGTGCGCTTCGACCACTCGCCGCAGGCCGGCCGCAACGCGCGTCCGAAAACGGCTATACCCTGGATTGAGTTCAGGGGTCGCCGGCGCCATATTCCACATCGACACGGGAAGGGGCGCCCAGCCTGCCGCCCACTCATCGAACTCGCGGAAATCCGGCTCGGTAGCCACAGGCAGATTGAGATAGCTCGCCACAATCTCCGCCGTGCGCCGCGCGCGCTGGAGCGGACTGGCGACAATAGCTGCGATGGAGTCTTCGCCCGCGGCGAGGTACTCGCCAAGCCGGTGCGCCTGCGTTTCACCCAATGCCGTCAACGGCGGATCGAGGTCACCATCTTCGACCTTGACTTGCCATTCCGATTGTCCGTGGCGGGCCAGTAGCAATTTCATAGGGGCGATTATAATAGGCAGTGGAGAAAAGACAAACGCGCACCCATTGGTGAGTCGGGCGCTGAAAATTCACCACACAAGTTTTCACAGCAACAAAATCACCCCGGCACCCACCGCGACCATCAGCGCCATCCCCGGCCACAGCACGCGACGCAGCGCCGGAGAGCCACTCGCCAGCGCAAAGACGCCCTTGAAGAGCGTGCTCGACAGCGTCGCAGTCGTGACCGCGCGTGTGGCGACGGTCAGATCGAGGTTGGTGGGCGCTCGCGCCAGGTCAACCATAGAGAGCACGATCGCGTCCACGTTCACCAAACCCGAGACAAAGCTAGACACGTAAATGCCGGTATTGCCAAAGAGAACCCGCGCTGCCGTCGAAATGAGCAAAACCAGCGCGTACAGCGCGCCGAATTTCAACGCCGGGCCAAGCTCGAACGGGTTGGCAAAGGTGAGGTCTTCTTTGGCATAAGCGCGCTGCCCGATGTACAGGTATCCACAGTAAATCAGCCCCACCGCCAGCGGCGCACACATCGGCAACAGCAGCCGGTAGGCCAACGACTGATTGAGCGCGAAAACGATCACCAGGACGCGAACGAACATCACCGTCCAGGCGACGATGATCGCCAGCGAAAAGGGGCGTGCCAGTTCCGGGTTAGTGCGGCTGCGCTGCGAAAAGCTCAGGGTGACGGCGGTACTCGACGCCAATCCACCCAGCAACCCCGTCAGCCCGATCCCGCGCTGCGCCCCGATGAGTTTGATCATCACGTAGCCCAAAAAGCTGATGCCGGAGATAAAGACCACCATCAACCAGATTTTGTAGGGGTTGAACACGTCGAACGGCGGCGGGCCGAAGTTGCGATTGGGCAGAATCGGCAGGACAATGATGCTGATGACGGCAAACTTGAGCGTCGCGTAGA
>JAIOAS010000089.1 GCA_019873725.1 Chloroflexota bacterium
AGAAGCGGCATAGTTTTCCTCCTTGTCTTCGATAAAGATTCACGCTGATTTTCTCTTCTTATCTGCGAAAATCAGCGTGAATCCGCGTACAATTGCTCTGTTATGCGTCCAATAACCCTTTCCGCAATCCCATCGGGAGCGGCGCGGGGCGCTCGCACGTGCTCTCCAACGTCACACGCCGGCCCGCATCGGCGGCGTCGTGGATGGCGTGCATGATGTCGAGGACGTGGTAGGCCAGTTCGCCGTTGGCGCGGTGGGGCCGCCCGGAACGCAGCCCGTAGGCCATATCCGCTACGCCGATGCCCCGGCTGTTCTCCGCGTAGCCGTGCGTGAGCGGAATCTCGCTCCATTCGGACGCGCCCGCCCGCCGGACGCGCACCGGCCCGCCGAAGGTGTTGGGATCGGGGACGCTGAGCGTGCCTTCCGTGCCGTAGATTTCGATGCGCGGCAGTTCGGCGGCCCATACGTCGAAGCTGGTGATGATCGTGCCGACCGCGCCGTTGGCGAATTCGAGCGTGCCGACGACGTGTGTGGGCACTTCCACCTCGACGACCGTGCCGTGTAGCGGCTGGCTGGTGATGGTGCGGGTGGGGAAGGTGATACGTGTCGCGCCGCTGACCTGTTTAACCGGCCCTATCAGGTTGACCAGCGCCGTGAGATAGTACGGCCCCATGTCGAACATCGGCCCGCCGCCGACTTTGTAATAGAATTCCGGCGCCGGGTGCCAGCTTTCGTGCCCGTGACACATCATGAACGCCGTCGCGCCGATCGGTTCGCCGATCCAGCCGTCGTCAATGAGCTTACGGCACGTCTGGATGCCGCCGCCGAGGAACGTGTCCGGTGCGCCGCCGACACGCACGCCCTTGGCCTTTGCCGCCGCGAGCAGCGCCTTGCCCTGTTCGCGGGTGATGGTGAGCGGCTTCTCGTTGTGCACCGATTTCCCGGCTTCCACCGCCATCATCGCCACCTCGTAGTGCGCGTTGGGGATGGTGAGGTTGACGACGATCTCGATGTTGGGATCGGCCAACAGTTCCTCCACCGTACAGGCGCGTGGAATGTGGTACTTCTCCGCCTGTGCTCGTGCTCGTTCCATCACCAGGTCCGCACAGGCGACCGTGTCCAGAATCTCGAAAACCTTATCCGCCTGCAAGTAAATGCCGCTGATATTGCCGCAGCCGATCACGCCGATTTTCGTTTTAGTAGTCATTGTTCTCTCAATCCTCCCATTAAGGATGCAAGATGCAGGATGCAGGAAAAATCTTGCTTCTTGCTTCTTGCCTCTTGCTTCTTGCCTCTTTACTTGCTCGCCCACAGCATGCCGCGCTTGACGATTTCGCGTGCTTCAGGCACGTCGAAGTCCTTCGCCACATGACCAACCGAGGCATAAAAGACACGCCCTTGTCCATATTGGCGCTTCCAGACCACCGGCATCACGACACCGTCAATCCAGTAAGCATGCTCCCCGTTGAAAGTGGTCGTCGCCAGTACCTCATTCGAGGGGTCGACATGCATGTAGTATTGCTCCGAGTGCATGGCGAAGTCACTCAGGCCCGCGACGATGGGGTCTTCGGGTTTGGTGATGTTGACCACGTAATCAATCACGCCGCCAGGATGCGCCACCCACTGCCCACCGACCATGAATTGGTACTCCACGTTATTGCGGAACGAGTCGCCCATTCCGCCGTGCCAGCCGGCGATGCCCACGCCGCTCTTGACGGCGTTCAGCAAGCCCTGTTCCTGCTCGCGGGTGATCGTGCCCATCGTCCACACCGGCACAATCAGGTCGAGGCTCATCATTTTGTCGGTGTTCAGGTAGACATCGAGTGTGTCGAAGACTTCGACGGCGTACCCCTGAGATTCCAGGTACGGCGCGAAAATCGCCACACACTGATCCGGCTCGTGCCCCATCCAGCCGCCCCATACCAAAATTGCTTTTTTCACTTTCGATTCAGACATAACAGCTCCTTAAACCAGGACAATATTAAGCGGGGAACGTCGGCAGGACATCCCCCGCACATCTGCGTATATTTTACATCGAAACCGAGACGGCGAAAGTGAGGCTTTATCATTCTTGTCACCGTTCCCTTATTTCGCTTCAAGCGGATCGTCAGACCCGCATTTTGTGACTGATTTCGGCTTAAAACGGGGAACTGGCGTTCCCCTCGGAGCAAGAATGATAAGACCCCAGCGAAAGTCGCAAGGTATAGCACAAATGGAGCATTGCGCGGGCCGGTCTCCAGACCTCGCGGTGGCTCGGTCAGAGACCGGCCACAGCCATAGCGCGGGCCGGTCTCCAGAACACCCCACGGTGGCTCGATCAGAGATCAGTCACAGCCATAGTCTCAGCGTGCGGCCCGTGCCAGTTGTTGGCCTAACGCGCGGCAGGCTTCCAGGATGGGAGGCGTCGGTCGTCCTGCTGATACCACGGTGTTGCCGACTTTTGTGCCCATCTGCTTGAACAGGTCCTCAAAGGACCGTTGCGCCCGTCCGCCGCCGCCGTGAGAGAGGAAGAGCGCGTAGGGTTTGTTCGACAAGCGTGCCGGGTTGGTCTTTTTGCCGAGATACCAGTCATCCAGAAAAACCTTCAGCGTGCCGGCGAAATAGCTGTAGTAATCCGGCGTGCCAAAGGCGACGGCGTCGAACGCGCGGTATTCGTCCATTGTGATGCGCCGCTCGTTCGCGTTGAGCAGTGTCACGTCGGCGCCGGCGGAGCGCGCGCCTTCGGCAACGGCTTCGGCCATCAGGGCAGTGTTGCCGTATTCTTGCGAGTGGTAAAGTACCAAAAGTGAATTCATCCAAACCTCCTAAGGATTAATGCCCATTTCTCTATTTTGACGGCAGATTCGCTAAATCCAGGTCGCAACCGAGGCTGGCGACGCGCTCCAGGAACGTCTGGGAAAACGGCGACTTCTCGCCTTCGTGGATGATCCATTGGGCGTTGTACATGTCCTGATGCAGATTGGCGAAGACGACGAAGTAGGTATCCGTGGAAGCCAGTTTGAGAAGCACGCACCAGACTTCTGTGGGGGGGTAGGGGATAGGACGGCCCATACGGAAGCCGCTGCTTGTCGTCGCTGTGGATGGACCATTATAGCCAGGCGTGCTCAGGATCGTTTCTGTGATGAGGTCACCGGCAGCATAGGCACCGGGACGTGAGTTTTGGTCGCTACTAGCAGTTTCATCCACGGTATAGTAGGGTGAAGCGGCGCTGTATGTGTGAAAGTTTGAATCTTGGGTGAAGTTGTCGGGTGTGCGCGCCTTCACAGCTTGTTTGATGGTAACCTGTTGCCCCCATGTCCACCCTCGTTGCTTGATGTAACTATACGTGACGTCTTCCCAGGTCGCCGGATTTCGTCCGGGACTGTGAGCTAACGCCAGCGTTAGCCCGACGATGAGCATAACTGCCACGACCAATGCGGTGAACGCCATCCATGTCCGTTTCATAGCACCTCCTTTCAGACATTGTGTCCCTATGATTGTCTGCCGGAGATGAAAATAGTCAATAGCACAGGCCCCGCAAATGGTGCGGGGCCTGTGTGAAAGCGTACAAGGGCGTTGCGGTTCAGGCCATGCGGACGCCGGTGAGTTCCAATTCATCCGCGAAGTGGCAGGCGACGAAGTGATGATCCCCCAGATCGCGCAGGACAGGCGTCTCGGTGCTGCACCGCTCTTTGGCATAGCGACAGCGCGGGTGGAAATAGCAACCCGACGGCGGGTTAGAGGGATCGGCAACCTCACCTTCCAGCCGGATACGATTTTTCCGATCGCGCAAATTGGGATTAGGAATGGGCACGGCGGACATCAAGGATTCGGTATAGGGATGCAACGGGTTTGTATAAAGCGCATTGGCATCGGCCAATTCCACCAGTTTGCCGACGTACATCACCGCCACCCGATCGCAGATGTGGCGAATCACACTCAGGTCGTGCGAGATGAACAGGTACGTGAGGTTCATTTCACGCCGCAGGTCTTCCATCAGGTTGAGGATTTGGGCGCGCACCGAAACATCCAAACCGGAGACGGCTTCGTCGCACACTACCAACCGTGGTGATGTCACCAAGGCCCGTGCAATTCCAATGCGTTGGCGCTCGCCGCCGGAGAAAGCGTGTGGATAACGCCGCATATATTCCGGTCGCAGGCCGCATTGCTCCATGATATGCGCTACCATATACTCCATCTCTTTGGGCGAACACAGCTCATTAACGCGCAACACCTCGCTAATAATCTCAAATACATTCATGCGAGGATTGAGGGATGAATAGGGGTCTTGAAAGATCATCCGAATATCTTTGCGGTAGGTCTGGAGTTCTTTACTGTCAACTTTGGCCAGGTCGACAGTCGTCTCATCAGCGCGTTGATAGACGATACTCCCGTCAGTTGGTTTGTAGGCGCGGACGATGCAACGCCCCACGGTTGTTTTCCCACATCCAGACTCGCCGACCAACCCCAAGGTCTCACCAGACTGAATGTAGAAAGACACATCATCGGCTGCTTTGACATATCCAGTTATTTTTCCGAAGATGCCCTTGACAATCGGGAAGTACATTTTCAGATTGCGGACTTCCAGCAGTGGTTTACCGTTTGTGGCTATTGAATTCAGTTGGCTTTGTGGTGTTTGTTCGGTCATGATGCCATCTCCCGTACAGGTTTTTTCGCGTCTTCGTCAAATAGCAAACAGTGAACCTGGTGATTCTCGGTAAGGCTGATGGTTTTGGGTTCGATTTCAGAGCAAACGGGCATGGCCTTGGGACAGCGAGGGTGGAAAGGACATCCCGATGGTCTGCGGAACGGGCTGGGCACCATACCTCTAATCACTTCCAGTTTTTCACGCGTAGCGGTCACTTTTGGAATAGACCGCAGTAAGGATTGAGTATAGGGATGTTGTGGATCGTTAAAAATTGTGTACACATCACTGTATTCGACGACATTGCCCAAATACATGACGGCAACTCTGTCGGCGATTTCTGCTACCACGCCCAGGTCATGAGTGATGAACAGGACTCCCATATCGTAATCTTTTTGCAGGCCCTGGATGAGGTCAATGATCTGGGCCTGTGTGGTCACATCCAACGCTGTTGTTGGCTCATCGGCAATCAACAAGCGTGGATTGCAGGATAGCGCCATAGCGATCATGGCGCGTTGGCGCATACCACCCGACAGACGGAAGGGGTATTCATCAATAATACGATTCGGACGAGGAATCCCCACGAACTCTAGCAACTCGAGTGTGCGCGCGCGCGCTTGATTTTTATCAGCTTTGGTATGCAGCATGATGGTTTCCATGATCTGGTTACCCACTGTATACATTGGACTAAGTGAGGTCATGGGTTCCTGGAAAATCATAGAAATGTCTTTGCCGCGGATCGAGCGAATTTCACGCCCCTTCGGTTCCAGATCACTGATGCGGACCTTCTCAATCTGGTCGTGGCTTTTCTGGCGATACAGGACGATACTGCCATCGACGATTTTTCCGGGACGATGTACAATCTGTAACAAAGCCCGGGCAGTGACACTCTTTCCGCATCCACTTTCCCCCACCATACAAAGGGTTTCACCACTATGAATGTCAAACGTGACGCCATCTACCGCGCGGACGATGCCTTCGTTAGTGAAGAAATGGATTTTTAAGTCTTCAACTTGAACAAGAAGATTATTGTTGTCAGCCATAAGGTGTACCTGTATTTCTTTCTTTTACTGATATGGATCGGCTGCATCGCGCAAGCCATCGCCCAGGAAGTTCAAGGCCAAAACCACGATGATCACCGCCACAGCCGGGAATAAGAGCCACGGATAAATGGCAATGACAGCTACTTTTTGTGTGTCTTGGAGCATCACGCCCCAGCTCACTACTGGAGGACGCAACCCCAACCCCAAAAAGCTCAAAGCCGTTTCACCCAGGATCATACCCGGAATGGAGAGTGTAATGGATGCAATAATGTGGCTTAGGAAAGAGGGGATCATGTGCTTGGTGATCATACGCCCTCTGGGTACACCATCCAATTGTGCCGCCATAATGAAATCCTCTTCGCGCAAAGCCAGGAACTTGCTGCGCACCACACGTGCCAGGCCCATCCATCCCACTAACGACAGAATGACCGTGATCATAAAGTAAACCCTGAGCGCGCTCCAGCTCAGTGGAACCATAGCTGCCAGGGCTAACCAGACCGGCAAGGTGGGTATGGAAATCAAAATCTCGATCAGGCGCTGGATCAGGTTATCCACGACACCGCCCACCAGCCCTGAGATGCCACCGACCAAAATGCCAATCGTAAAACTGATGGCGACGCCAACCAACCCTACGGTTAACGACACCCGTGCACTATAAATGATACGGCTGAAAACATCACGTCCACTTTTGTCCGCCCCCAGCAAGTAAAAGGGGTCCGAGGCGTTAACGGGTCCAATCAGGTGCAAATCGCCACGGAATAACCCCCAAAATTTATAAGGATCGCCATGGTTAAAGAACCGGAGCGGGATAATGACCGATTTGTCAATCGCCCAGGTTTTCTTATACGAAACGGGATCGCGTTCAAATTTGTAACCATATACGTAAGGGGCCAGTTTGCCCTCACGGAAGAAGTGGATCATTTGTGGTGGTGCATAGACATATTGTTCGTTATACGTTGTAAAATTGACAGGGGCAAAAAACTCTGCAAAGGCCGCCAGAAGGTAGAAAAACAAAACGAGTGCCCCTCCAAACATCGCCAACTTATGCCTTCTGAATTTCCACCACATAAGTTGCCATTGCGTAGCCACTTCTATCCGCACATCACTCTCTGTGGATGGGCCGCCACTGGCGCGATCGGCGAGGGCTAAGTCGATTTCATTTATGGTCATCGTGATTTACCTCATTTCTATCAGGAATTATTGGAGGCGGATGCGTGGATCAAGCATAGCCAGCAAAATGTCGGAGATAAATGTGCCGATCACGGTCAAGATACTCAACATTAAAATGAACCCCGCCGCCACATACATATCTTGCGCTTTCAAGGCGTTGAATAGAACCGGCCCAGAGGTTGGCAGGTTCAACACAATAGAAACGATTACGTCGCCGGCGACAAAACCAGGCAATGCCCACCCAATCGTGCTGATAAATGGATTCATGGCGTGACGCACAGGGTATTTCCAGAGCAAACGTCTCTCTGACAAACCTTTGGCGCGTGCCGTTTCCACATAGGGTTTGTTCAGTTCGTCGAGCAGATTTGCCCGCATGGTGCGAATCAAGCCGGCTGTACCACCCAGGCCAATAATCGTCGCCGGGATCCATAGATGCTTCAACATATCAACAAATTTTGCCATGCTCCACGGCGCAGAGGCAAATTCCTGCGAGAACAAGCCAATCATAGCCTTGTCGAAGTATTTGTAAGTAATAAACAGTAGAATAAGCGCTAACAGGAAGTTAGGCACTGCCAGGCCAATAAACCCCATAAAACTGAAGATGTAATCTCCTAACGAGTATTGGCGGACGGCAGAATAAATGCCGATGGGCAAAGCTACGGCCCATACCAGGATCATACTGGCGAATGACAACGCAAAAGACATCGGCAGACGCTCGGTGATCATCACGGCGGCATCGCGTTTGTAAACGAACGAGTAACCAAATTCTCCCCTCGTCAGAATTTTCCCAATCCATTTGAAGTATTGCACATACATGGGTTGGTTGAATCCATACATCTCGCGCAATTGTTCGATGTATTCACTTGATATCGTGGAACTGCCGGCCGAAGTTGCCACGAGCTGGTTGACCAGCGTGGTGACATAATCACCCGGTGGGAGTTGAATGAGTGCAAATGAAAGCATTGAGATGACCCACACGGTAAAGAGCATCGAGAGAAAACGCCGAAATAGATATTTCCACATAATATAGACTCCTTGAAAATTCTTCGAAGGGGATGTGCTCCGGCGAAGGGTTCGCCGGAGCACATAGAACTAAGCCTTTACTCTTTGATGAACCACTGTTCGGGGTAGGTGATCTTCTCTACACCCTCGGCCCACCCGTCGTACCAGGTGGCGGGGATGCCACCCAGGCGTGAGCTGTAGGGGTAGTACATCTCCCCTGGGCGGGAAATACCCAGCACGTAGAAGCGTTCCTTGGCCTCTTGCAGGACGATCTTCATCTTCTCGATCTGCTTCTCCTGGGTTGGCTGCATGAGCACTTCTTCGTACTTGGCATAGGCATCTTTCGCCCATTGTGGGGGTTCAACCTGGACGCTGTCGGTCTCATTCACGCGCCAGGCATACCAGCCGCGGGCGAAGTAAGCCTGATAGCCGTGGAGCGGCACGTAATAGCGCGGATCGAGAATGGGGGTGATCCCGGCGCCACCTTCACCGGTGAAGATGATGCACTCGATCGTGTTATCTTTACGCGCCTGTTCGTAAGGATCGGTAGCGATGGAATTCAAGGTGGCCTTGACGCCCACTTTGTCCCAATAGCCGATCAACAGTTCGGCGACCTGGACGTAGGTGGTACCGTAGCTGAGGTCATTCTGGACGGTGAAGATCATCTCGAAGCGCTTACCCTTATCGTCCAGGTAATAGCCCTCGGCGTCCTTGCCATTGGTGAAGACCTTGTCGAGATACTCGGTTGCCTTGGCCGGATCGTACTCGATGTACTGGGTGTCCATGCCCTCGATGTACAGCGGGCCGTCGTTGTTCGGGGCCACCTGGGCGGGGGTACCCTGACCGTTGTGGACGATCTCGATGATCTCCTGGCGGTTGATCGCATAGGACATACCAATGCGGAAGTTGATGTCCGCGAAGACGCTGGCTTTGTACTCATCGGCAATGGTTTGGTTGAAGTGAACCGAGTTGGTGTTCGCGCCATCAGACTTCGGGTAATAAATGTTGATCGGTTTGCCTTCGTCCTTGGCATCGTGGTAGATGATGCGGTTGTCGTTGCCGGGGTCTTTTAAGGCATCGATATCGCCGTTGAGCATCGCGAAGGTGCGGCTCTCGGCATCCTGGTAAGAGATCACCAGAATGCTGTCGATGTAGGGCAGTTGGTTGCCGCTTGTGTCGACTTTCCAGTAGTATGGGTTGCGTTCCAGCCTTACCTGCGTCCCCGTGCCCATAGGTTGTACCGTGATCCAGGGATACAGGGAGGGTTTTTCAGGATAGAGATAGAACGCTTCGGGGTCACCCCATCCACCGCCGCCGTACTTGTTGAACAAAGCGATCCAGTCAGCGACGGTGCCATCTTGCTTTACCAGCTCGTCCACATTGGGATTGTATTTCTTGTGGAACTGTTGCAGGTAGTGCTTGGGGTATTGGGCGAAATAACGACCTTGCCACTGCGCCAGGACGTACAGGAACGTACCGTAGGGCTTCGGGAAGATCAGTCTGAAGGTGTAGTCATCGATCTTCTCGAATTTCATGTCAGGGCCCTGACCGGTAGGAATCCAGTCAGCGCCAGGCCCATTGGGGCTCAGGTCGGGGTCGAAAAGAACGTCTTCGATGTAGAACGCGATGTCATCCGCCGTGAAATCCACACCGTCGGACCACTTCATGCCCTTGCGCATGTGGAAGGTGTACGTGGTTACATCGTCGCTGACATCGATGCTCTCGACCAGGTTCGGCTCAACGCCGCTGAAATCGGGCTTCCAGCTGGTCAGGTGCTCCCAGGCAGCCACAAAGAGCATACCACCCCATGTCGTGCTGGTGCCGACCATCCCAAAGCGCATCTCACCACCGTGTTTGCCCGTCTCGACCAACGGTTCGATGATTCTGGGGTTAGCCGGTAGGCGCTCGTCCACAGGGGGCAGTTCACCTGCCTGGACCCTGGCGGCCAGCATGGGGGACTCGATGTACTTAGAGGCCGGGGCGGCTGGTTCTTCGGTCGCCTTCGGTTCTTCGGTCGCCTTCGGTTCTTCGGTTGCTTTTGGCTCTTCTGTCTTTGGTACAGCCGTGGCCGCAGGGGCTTCTTTTGTGGCGGGGGCTGTTGTCGCCGGAGCCTGCGTGGGGGTCGGCGTCTTGCAGGCGCTCAAAAGCATAACCAGCAAAATCAGGATATTCAACGCATACTTACGCATGTCACACTCCTCCTAGTGAATTTTTGATATAGCTTTCTCTACGAAAAAAAGGATGCTGGGTCAGTTTTTTAATATGCTCGATAGTCACCTCCTTCTCGTTGATGAAGTTCAATGATAGGACGCGAGAGCTTTTTGCACGCTGCATACCGGCTCACGTGCGGCGAATTGTTTCCGGTAACAGTACCGGTATCGTTACCGGAATCTCCCTAACTATAGCATAGCTTTTTTGCTGTGTCAATAGCTTTGTTGTTCATGTCACAAAATTGCTGAAAAACAGGCTATATGGACTGCTTCCGCGGACGGCCGGTAGATTCACGTACCACCAGGTTGGTCATGACGGTTGTGCTGGTTTTGGGTTGCTCTGGATTCAATGCGCGCGCAATCAGTTGTCGAACACCAAAGATTCCCAACCAGGTCTTGTAAACGTGAATCGTGGTCAGCGCCGGTGTGATCTCCTTTGCCAGGTCAATATTATCAAATCCGATGATCGAAAGATCATCAGGAACGGTCAATCCCAACTCCCGCGCTGCATGGATGGCGCCGATGGCGGTCAGATCGTTGCAGGCGAAGATAGCCGTGATTTCGGGAGCGTGTTGCAAGAGCTGAGTCGCAGCGCGGTAGCCTTCTTCACGATTAAGCCCGGATTCTTCGACGTACCGCGCGGAGATGTTATGCGCTTCAAGCGCGCGATTGTATCCAATAAACCGTTCGTTGATGCTCGGAGGAGAGTTTTTGGCCCACCCGATCACCCCGATGCGGGTGTGGCCTAGCGCGATGAGATGATTGATCGCTGTGGTGGCCCCGTTTATGTTTTCGATCACGATGCTATCAAAGGGGAGGTTGGGCGCATAGCTATCGACGAGTACGATTGGGATATCGACGCGCTGGCCGAGTAGCCCGATGGTGTTCTCGATGAACGTGCCCGCCAGAATCAATCCGTCGATGCGCTGTTCGGTAATCATCGCCGGCCAGACAACCGGATGATTGGAAGGATCGACCTCAATGTTGGAAAACATCAAGCTCATGTTGTGACGGCGGCACTCGCTTTCGACGCCGGCCTGGATGTAGGAGTAGAAGGCGTTGACCTCGAAGGGGAATCCATAGTCGTGCTTGGTCAGCAGGCCGATGATCGATAGGGGATTTCCACCTGTGCCATTATCGGTTTCTTTAAAGGCGTATCCCAGCGTTCTGGCGGCATCCAAGACGCGCGCGCGAGTTTCTTGCGCCACACTCGGGCGATTGTTGAGAGCTTGGGAGGCCGTCCCTGTTGAAACTCCGGCCAGGCGCGCTACGTCTTGCAATGTGACAGAACCGCTCATAGCTCCTTCAAAGTCGTCAGGCTGCCTCTAGTTTGATGATCAACTCGACACTTGTGACCGTTCACGGGGCGTAAACTTTATCATCGTTCCTGTATGTTCAGGTGATAAATTGAATCTTCAATGAACAATTCAATTGTAAACTAAATCGCCCCTTTGTCAATAGGCAGTTTCTGCTGATGACCCACATAGGGTGCTATGCACGGGATACATTCACCGCAGCGGTCGCCAAGCCATGCATCGACAGTGCAGGCCCCGCACACATGTGCGGGGCCTGCGTTGGAAACGTGATCTTGAGCCAGATTGCCTCTGGGTTATCCCTTCTTGGCTTTCCACTCTTTGTATTGCTTCTCGACCTCGGCCTTGATCTTGTCGAGACCGGCAGCCTTCAGATCCGAGATAAATTTGGGCAGCTCGACCGCTGGATCTACGTAACCGGTCTGCAAAGCCCGCATCATACCATCGCTGACGGCATTCACTGCGGTTAGCTCTGCCGCGATGGGTTGGGTGCGGAAGCGGAACCCCAGGGCGATATGGTTGATGGCATCTTTGGAGTATTCAACCAGCAGCTTGTTCTTGTTGGGGTCCTCTTTGTTGGTAACCAGCTGCAGCATAATGTCACCCACGGTCCACGCGCCGGCATGTGCACCGTACCAGGCACTATTGATGAGGTTCACACGGCCATCGGCTTCCTTCTCCCAGTGCACGCCCTCCACGCCGAACAATTGCATGTTGACCACTTTGGGGTCGCTGTGCAGGAGGTTGATGTACTTCATCGCTTGCACCGGATACTCGGACATGGCGGGGATGGCGAGCATTGAACCGCCGGCATGGGTGGTGATATTGACTTTGGGCTGCCCATAGATTTCCTTCAGCCGCAGGTCAGGATTGCCGGAGGCGTTCATCATTTCCTGCGCCTTGATGTTGTTGCCCTTCAGCGGCATCGGTTCGATGAAGAACTTGCCTGCGTTGAGGTACTGGCTGGTGTCGAAGGTATTCAGGCCGGCGTCCGGGTGAATCCAGCCTTTCTGATACCACTCGTGCATAATGCCCAGGCGTTCTTTGGTCACATCCTGTTCCATGACGCTGAGGATGGTCTCATCCCACACGCCATTGGCATCGGGCGTCAACTTCATGTTGATCAGTTGACCGCTGACCCCGCTGGCGATGTCCTGGGGGTAGGGCGAAAAGCCATCACGGCCATCCGTCAGGTAAGGGTATTCATCCGGGTGGGCTGCTTTAGCTTTTTCCAGCCAGGGTTCCATATCCCGGTAGCTCTTGACCTTGGCCGCGTCTTCCTCGGTGAAACCGATTTCCTCGGCCCAGGCAACGTTGTAGAGGAATCCCTCGGGAACGGTCAGTTCCTTGTTGGTCGGAACTGCATAGTTGACGCCATCGATCTGTGTACCGGTGATGAACGCGGGGTTCAGGCTCGTCAGGATGCCCTGGCCATATTTCTCGAGCAGGTTCCCGTTCGGCCCGTTGTCGTCGTTCAGCGCGGTGAGCAGGCCATCGGTGGCTAACTGCATGTAGTAATACCAGTCAGCGGTGAAGAAGATGTCCATCTTCTCACCGGCCTGGATGCCGGTAATGGCCTTGGATGCCCAGTCGCCCCAGCCGATGACGTGGAAGACCACGTTCGCGCCGATGAGCGGCTCGATATATTCGTTGATCGCGGCTTCAACCAGGGGGCGCTGATCGGTGTCGCCAGAGCCGACGATGTAGTAGTCGAGAACCACAGTCTCAGCAGGTGCCGGGGGAGCTTCGGTCGCTTTGGGGACAGCCGTGGCTGCCGGGGCCTGGGGTTCGGTGGTAGGTGCCGCTGTGGGTTTGGTGCAGGCGGCTAAAACACCACCCACCGTAGCCATACCGGCAACCTTCAGAAAATCACGACGGGACAATTTCCTAGACATAGTCTCACTCCTCCTTAAAATAGTGAACGATTTGATTGTGTTTTTCATACGGGTGAAGCTTCCTGAAAACAAGGTTTCGCATCATTTTACTGCCCGTAAGCCACCTCTGGCGGGCGGCAAATTCGGGCATGTTGGCGCACCTCCTTTCTCTTTTCAACCGAACCTGCCTCTATGACTCCAAGTGCGTATACCGGTAGGTGAGCGCAAGGGAGTCTTAGCCTTTGAGCGCACCGATGGTCAAACCACGGATAAAGTAGCGTTGAAAGAAAGGGTAAGCAAAAACAATGGGGCCTACGGTGACCACCGCCATCGCCATGCGGAAAGTTTGCGAAGGGAGTTCGGAGATGTTGACGATACCTTGCATCTTGTCTGCATTTTCTAGTAAGAATCGGATGTTGTTCAGGGTTGTGTAAATGGTGAACTGCAGGCTGTAATATTTGGCCTCGTCGACCAGTAACAGACAGTTGAAGAAGTTGTTCCAGATGCCAATTGCACTAAATAAGGCAACCGTTGCCAGACCGGGGACTGCCAGGGGCATGACGATCTGGAAGAGCGTGCGCCATTCGTTCGCCCCATCTATGCGGGCCGACTCGATGATCTCATTGGGCACGTTAGATTTGTAGAAGGTGCGCATGACGATCACCCAGAAGGGGCTGAAAACGGAGGGCAGGAACAAAGCCCACAGGCTGTTTTGAATCTGCAGAATTTGTCGGGTCACCATATAGTAGGCCACCAGTCCACCGCCGAACAGCATCGTGAAGAAGGCATAGAAGGTAAAGAAGCCTTTGAACTTGAAATTATCCCGCGAAAGCGGGTAAGCATATAGCCCGACCATCAGCACAGAGAGCACCGTCCCGGCTACAGTGGAGATAATCGTGTTTTTGTAGGCGGTCATGACGATCGAACCCTGGCTGAACAGGAATTTGTAGGCCATACCCGAAAATTCAGACGGCCACAACTGATAGCCTTTGGCGACCAGCGAGGCTTCTGAGGTAACAGAGGCCATAACGATAACATAGATGGGGACCAGCGTCAAAATCGCTAAAATTCCCAGCAACACGGTCAGCACTGCATTTGTCGCAGGCGACAAGGCCAACATATCGCGTTGTTCCTTCTTCCGCGAGAAGGCTTTTTCTAGCAGTCGTACATCAGGTTTGATCGGTATGTCCATTTTGGGTCAATCCTCTAAAACAACGCCATTTCTGGTCTGGTCTTGCGTACGATGGCATTGGTGATCAGAATCAGTACGAAACCGACGATGGATTGCAGGAATGCGGCGGCTGCCGGGTAACCGAGCGGCAAATTGCTTCTTAACATGCCGTACACAAAAACATCCAACGTTTGTGTGACATCCCTGACAAGCGCGGCTCCATTCGGAAGGGTGTAGAACATATCGAAATCGGAGCCAAAGATACGCCCCACCGCCAGAATTTGCAGCAGTACGATGACCGGAATCAGATGCGGTAAGGTGATGTGGGTGAATTGTTTCCATTTCCCGGCGCCGTCAATCGCAGCGGCTTCATATAGTTCACGATCGATGCCGGTGATGGTCGCCAGGTAGATAATGGAGCCGTTGCCTGTATATTTCCATATATTGGCTATCAAGAAGATGAAAGGCCAGAAAGCTTTCTCTTTATACACTTCGATTGGGGTCATTCCCATTGGAACGATGATGCTGTTGATGATTCCCTGGGAGCTGCCTAACGCATAGACGACATAGGCAACCACGATCCACGAGATAAAAAATGGGAGGAAGAAAATCGAGTGATAGAGCTTCGCCAAAAACCGGTTTGTCAGCTCGAATATCATGACCGCCAAAGCCACAGAAAGCACCAGCCCTACGACCATGAAGAGCAAGTTGTATAGAACCGTATTGCGGATATACGTAAATGTGGCATCTCGGTTCGTGGGAAGCGTCAAATAGCGAAAGTTATCCAGGCCTACCCAGGGGCTGTTAATCAGGCTGTAGATGAACTTGTTTTGAATGAACGCATCTTGGGGAGGTCTTACCAGCCTGTAAGTTTTGAACGCCATCACGATGCCGGGCATGGGGAGATAAGCAAACAATAGCAGCCATATAGCACCGGGTAAAACCATGATCAAATAAGAGAGATTGGTATAAACCTTGTCTCTATTCCACTTTGATTTTCTCTGTGGAACTGACTTGGCAACAGATGTAGTTTCTATGGCAGACCTCCTTTTCCGTGCAATGCATGTGCGTCATACAGACACGATTTATTCTATAAGACAGCCGATTCGCATGATGATGGGCTTGATCGACTCACGAGTCTATGGACAGACTCACGATCTTCATCTTTTCAGGTGGTCAAGTGAACTTTCATTGAACAATTCAATTGTAAGCTGAAAATTCGTGTTTGTCAATAGGAAGTTGGGTGTTTTTTGTCACTGTATCTCAATTTCGAGCAGCCATTTGACCCACTTGTTGCCTTGCTGCTGGGGGAAAACGGCCCTTAGTGGAAATCCGTGCAAAGCGGGCAGTGGCTCGCCCTCCCATTCGTAGGCCAGGATATGACGGTTGCCGTCATACACCACATCCAGCTTCAGGCGTGCGGTGTACCCGTCGGCGCCGTGCAGCACGAGCTCTGATCCCTCAGGTGCAACGCCGGCCATTTCTAGAATGTAATCCAGCGGCACGCCGGCCCACGTCGCTTCGTCCTCGAAAAAGCCGGGGCAGACGAGTAGCGTGCGCACTTCACGTTTAGGCATGCAGCGCAGTTCGTCGTAAGTCAGACTGAGGGGTGTGGTCACTGCGCCGGTCACCACAAGACGGTAGGCTACTGGATCGATCTCTTTCATTACACCGGTGACGTGCAGGTTGGTCGTTTCGTCCAACCTGGCATAGCCGGGGATCACGGCAGGCGGCGTCGGCGCGATGACTGTGGGCAGCGGGCATAGCGTTGGCGTGCCGGTTACAGAGGCGGGAATGTCTTCCACCGGCGTTGGCGCGGCGGTCGGAGAGTGCGCTGAACAGGCAGCCCACAACGCGCCCATCAGCACGAAGATAAGATGGACATAGGCCCGTTTTTGAGCGTTCATTGTCAAGTCAAAATCCAACAGCCTGTCCGTCCTTGCGCCAATCCGTCCCTGCGCAATAACCGGTTTGCTGGTCGCCATCTTCCATCCGGTAGATCAACTGTGCGCCGCCAAACCGGCCTGGCGGCAGGTCGGCGGTGACATTGTGCCCGCGCCGTCGCAGTTCCGCAACCACCTCTGGGGCGAAACCCGGCTCCAATGAGAGCCTGGTGGGGTCTTCCTCGATGTACCAGCGCGGCGCGTCGGAGGCTGCCTGCGGATTCTGCCCGTAATCGAAGATGCGCACCATCATCTGCACGTGACCCTGCGGCTGCATGTGTCCGCCCATCACGCCGAAGCTCATCACCGGTTGGCCTTCGCGCGTGACAAAGCCCGGAATGATCGTGTGGTAAGGCCGCTTGCCACCCGCGACGCAGTTGGGATGCCCTGCTTCCAGCCGGAAGCCCGCGCCGCGATTTTGCAGGCTGATGCCCGTGCCGGGGATGACAATGCCGGAGCCGAAGCCCATATAGTTCGACTGGATGTACGAGACCATCATCCCGCTGGCGTCGGCAGCGGTGAGGTAGACCGTGCCGTGGTCGGTGGGCAGCGTCGAGGTGGGGAACTGTGCTGCGTCCATCCGAATCTGCCGCGCGCGCTTTGCCAGGAAATTCGCATCCAGCAACGCCTCCGCCGGAACGTCCATCCAGGCGGGATCGGCGATGTGGCGGTGCGCCTCTGCGAATGCCAGCTTCATGGCTTCGATTTGCAGGTGCAGGCTGTCGGCGGAATCCACGGGATACTGCGCCAGGTTGCAGTGCTGCAAGATGCCCAACGCAATGAGTGCCGTAAGTCCTTGCCCGTTCGGTGGGATTTCGTGCAGGTGATAGCCGTGGTAGACCTGCGCCATCGGCGTGACCCATTCGGGTGTGTGTGTCGCCAGATCGCGCATCGTCAACAGCCCGCCGGTAGCTTCAGCGTGCGCGACGATCTGCTCCGCCAGCGCGCCGCGATAGAACGCTTCGCCCTGCGTGGCGGCGATGATTTCTAGCGTGCGGGCCTGATCCGGGCAGCGGAACAGCTCGCCGGGGTAGGGAGCACGTCCGTGCGGGGCGAATGTTGCCGCAAATGCGGGGTAGTCTGCATAGCGTTCGGGCGCTCTGGCCCATGCCTGCGCCGTAATGGGGGAGACGAGGAAGCCATCGCGCGCGTAGTGAATCGCCGCTTCGAACAGCTCGGCGAACGGCAGTTTCCCGAAGCGCGCCGAGAGCGCCACCCATGCGCTGACCGCGCCGGGAACCGTTACCGGGTCCCATCCGACAGTGGGCATTTGCTTCATCCCGGTGAACCGCTCCGGCGTAAGCGCACGCGGCGCGCGCCCGGAGGCGTTGAGGCCGTGCAACTGCGCGCCGTCCCACACGATGGCGAAGGCGTCGCTGCCGATACCGTTGCTCGTCGGTTCGACGACGGTGAGCGCGATGGCGGTGGCCAGCGCCGCATCCACGGCGTTGCCGCCGCGCCGTAATGCATCCAATCCGGCCTGTGCTGCCAACGGCTGCGATGTCGCCACGACGTTCTGCGCCAAAATCGGCATCCGCTGCGAACGGTAGGGAAAGTCCCAGGAGAATGAGTGCATTTTTGCCTTCCTTGAAGATAAACCGCTAATCTCGCAAATCTACGCGAATCTCTTTAAATTTGTATTGGTCGGGATGATACTAAACACGAAAGCGGCAAATTTTACCGCCGAGTGCGCTGAGTCCGCTGAGATTTTATGTGATTTCTCTGCGCCCTCGGCGTGCTCAGCGGTGAAAATCGATTTGACCGAGTGTACAATAGACATTATACCGATTAAATGAAAAAATCGCGAAATATGGTAAGCTCAAGCCGCACTGCGATATCACGGAGGTGTATGATGAGCTTATACCAGACCTATGCCGACAA
>JAIOAS010000090.1 GCA_019873725.1 Chloroflexota bacterium
GGCGTTTTGGTCGCCAATCGATCCGTTGTACTGGCTTTTGACACTTGTCTTCCTCCTTGGGGTTTTCCCCCATTTTACTTTGGGAGGGCATACCGGACAAGTGTCCTAATTGACAAACCACTCCGTAATCGTACAGCAGCTAAGGCATAGGTAGACGCCGGTGCTTCTTCCAAATCGACCACATCCGTCGCGCCGTTATCCACTACACCGATATTGCCTGCTGCATTTATGTAAAGCAATACCCATTTGTAGCCTGTTTCGGGATAATATGCACTCAAATCTACATCTACACTGTTACGTAACCAGCGATAAGCGGCATCAGCATAATAGACTCCGGCCTGCACCAGGACATGTTGCGCAGTTGTGTGGGGTTGTACACGCAATGGGTAAAATTGAAATGTGTGTAGCCATTGCAATTGATCGTCAGCATCAGCGCGCCATTCATGTGTCGCTGCGTGGGTTTCCAGATAACCGGAAGTAGGCGGGGCCGGATTCCCCCCGACTATGCTATAAGTTAATGCTACTGTATCTACTCCCGCAACATATTGCTCGTCAGTTAGAGGGTCGATTTCAATAATGACCGGCAAATTATAATAATGACGCAGACCACCACGCACTTTGAATGTACCCACCGCATAACTGTTTGCTCCTGCCTGGCGCAAACGCACGTAAACCTCGTCAGGTCGCGTGCTGACAATGTTACCATTAAAATCGCCAAGCAAGCCCGTCCAACGGTAGCCTTTTTTGCGTCGCTGATCTAATAGTTGACGCAATTTTACTGTTGCGTTCATTCTCGACCCCAGAAAACCGCCATTAAATGTCTACCATGCAAATATGCTCCACTGACTGCCAACGGCCATGTCAACGGTCCAATTGTGCCAGATTTATTTTCCCACGTGCCGGTAGTAAGATTCAAACGATAAACATAACCCCCGGTTTCAATAAGTCCGGTGTTAACATGTAAAGAGTATGTGGCCCCTGTACCGTCAGGTAATATCACCCAGTTACGGGTCCAGAACATCTGATTGTCAACATTCAATGGATATTCATAAGTAGCAGTTATTCCATTGGCAAAGCCATTTTGTGTGTAACGCGCCAGACGTTGTGATGTACTATAACTCAAGTAGCGTGTTAATACCGCTGTATTCGGCACACGCGGATTGATGCCTACACGCCAAAAACCCGCGTTATATTGTAAATATTGATCCGGGCCATAATTATTACTGGCATTCCCATCAAGCGGTATCTCGGTTGTGCAAAGCGGTACAGCAATACCTAAATCATAATCTTGATTGCCGGTCAAGTAATTATTTCCCGCAAATTGGTATACGCCTTTTGTCAGTGTCATCCAGGCAGGCGTATGTCTTTGCAATGCATCAGGACAAACCCAATAAGTCTGAATGAAATTTGAATATTGTTGATAATCAACGATACGATTACCGGATGCGTCCAAAGGCAAGCTAAGTAAATGTTTAGTAACATTAGTCCATAAGTCTGACCAGATTGCAGTCGTTAAAATCTCGTCTCCAGTTTCATTCCATTGCATTTCATCCATGTAGTTGTAGTTATAACGTTTACGGCCTGCATAAATGATACGTTCAGTTATACCCGCACCACGGAAAATCCAGGCATACGAGGCTTCCCATTGGCTCCAATCTGAACCGCTTACATCGTCAAAAATGTTGCAGAGGATTGTACCATCACCGATTGGATTGGGCATAATACGAGGCACAAAGCCTTCTGTTCCGCTTAGTGGCCGTCCTCCAATCGAGCGAGAAAACTTATAACCCGCAGGCGGATTGATTTGTACCCAATTTGGTGACTCAGAAAAAGGGTCTGCACAGTAAAAAAGTTGTGGAGCAACACTGGTACCGCCACTACCCGCCGTTGTTAGATAAAGGCCATAGGGTGTATCACCACCTTGTGCAAAATCAAGAAAATGGACATTGGAAGTTATTGACAGATTTCCAGTGATATTTATCCACACAGGATTCTCATCCAGGAAATTTCTGGTTATATATACAACCGGTTGGGTGGCACCGATCATATAACAGAAAGCAACTATATTGCCATCCCCCCATGGCTCTGGCGGAATGGGCGGAACAGGAGGCAAAGGCGGTGGCGGTGATGGAGGCGGAATAATAATAGGAGGTAGCGGCGGTTCAATAACCGTAGACACATTTGTACCATAAGTGCGACCACTAACTGTCAATTGCCAACACAGTTTTTCAGCATCATGTCGCAAGGTTAATGTTTCCAGCGCGATCTCGGTCGCATCTGGCAGTATCACACGTGCTTTACTGTAAGGATCAATATCAATCAGTGCTGTAAGATCATATTGCAGTGTCTGCGCTAATCCTAAATGTCGTGCAGCCCAGGCGCACAACTCAGTCGAAGAGAGCGGCGCGAGATTTGTCACTTCTTCTGAATGTCCAATGTCTTCCGGGTGGACCGGCGCACGCACGATGAGCGGCTTCCAGCCAGCGTTGTAGTATACACCGCTCAAGCGCGCTTCGCTGATCCAATTCATCGGACGAACGCGATCGATTTCACCCTCTACATCCGTCGCCGTCAAAACAACGCCTGGTAAACTGCCAAAATCCGCGCTGTAAAGCGGGTCTTGCGCGATATACATTCCTCCGGTGCGTGCCCCACGGGGCTGCCAAAAGGCTGCTTTACACACAGTCTGCAACTGTGAAAGCAGCGATCCGGCTTGAAACTCCTGTCCCTGAATCGCGCGCGCCGTAGACTCAAACGTAACGTTTGCCAGGCTCGGTATCGTCGAGTGCCAGTACAATAAGAACCAGGTCGCGCGCTGTAATGTGCAATTATAAACTTCAGCCCATTCATCCGCTTCATCTACGCCTACCGAGGTGAGCAGAAACGGATAGCTGTATATGTGCGCCATATATGCCAGCGCCGAAAGTGCTGTCAGGCTCAAGGTTTGCCGCTCGAAATCGTAACGCAGTGTTTGGGGATGGATGAAGCCAAAAAACAGCACTTCGTTAGTATCCAAATCGACTATGGCTACCGGCGAACGTTGCAAATAATTTGGCGTGGTGACAAATTCCATCTCTGCCGACCAACCACCGCCTGCGCGCCAGGTAAGCCGCGCTGCCGTGAGCGGCGTCGGTGTTATGCCGATCCAGCAGGGAACGTAACGGAATGACAACGCACCATTGCTATCCATAATCATCAATGTGAGATAGCGAAAGCCCGATGTGTTATAAATAACACTCACCGTTGCACCGCTACCGATGATTGTTCCGCCTGCACCAGGACCCCAAGCATAGGCCACAATTGTTGCGTTAACACCCATCCCCACGGAATCTAACGCTGTCAGGTTCACACTCTCACCCACAGCAGCGATAATGACCTCCGGCACACAAACCGCTGTAGGCGGCATCGCCAGATATTGTCCTGGAAACGGGATATCGAAATCCTTATAGACTGTACCATCCTCGGTAACACGTTGATAACGCGGGAAAGGCAAACGCACATTATAAACACTGAGGGACATTGGCGCAGCGAATTCAATGGGATTTTCGGCCAGCACGATGGTATTGAGGTTTGGTATCACGCTGCGGATGCGCGCGCAGCGCCCATCCGCCAAGAAGACGGCGAAATCAGAGGCCAACGCGCTCAGGCTGCCGCTGACGGTCGCCACAGTGAGCACGAATTCGGCGGCGTCATATGTAACCACTGTGCCAGTCCATAGTGTTGTTACCGGTGCAAGTAGCACTCCGACACGGCTCTGATTCAAATTCACGTTTGCACCTCGATCAGGATCAATTCGATGGTCACATCACGGTAATACCCGCCCCAGCGGTTAAGCGTGCGCGGTTCCGGCAATCGGGCAATAGCGCGATAGGTTAGCCAGTTATCCACGTCATTGCGCGTCTCGACGTAGACTTCGCCGCTATAGCCGCCCACCAGATCAAGCAGGTCTTCCCAATGTTCGATACTGAGCACGGCAAAGGTCCACGTGGCGCGCGGATAGCCCACAAATTGCAGGCCGCCGCCGTGATCGCGCACAACCTCCGCGCCAGGGTTGTATGTGACGCGCGGATCATAGCCAAAGAGCACCCGGCACGCATCCGCGTCGGTTAAGGGTGCACTATCGCTGATTTTGTAGCTGTTTGTCATCTAAGCTACATCTCCCAGCACCTGTAACAGGTGCGCTTCCACTTGCGCTCCGGCGATGCGCGCTACATCTCGCGCGCCCAGGCCGATGCCGTTAACCGCTACGTTGATACCACCAAGCACATTCTGCTGCGTAAGCCGACCCCCGACTGCGACTTCCAACCGCCGCGTTGTCTGTGGATTGAGTACAAATTCACCGGGGTGCAATATCGCCAGTCCCCCAACTGTGTAACCACCTTCGGCATACGCCGTGGGGCGTGTTGGCCGACTTGTACCGGTTTGTACCGGTGCAATATTCATATGCGAGGCTTGCTCTAATCGTGCCAAATTTGCATAATAATTCCGCGCTGCTTGCAATTCGGCAGCATATTCATTGACAATCTGCATATACCGCCGTTGTAGATAAATTTGCCGGTCCTGTTCCTGCCAGGCCAATTGTAATGCCTGCTCCTGACGTGCACGTTCTTCGGCACGTCGTCTGGTCATCAGTTCCTCTTGAATAGAGGCTTCCAGATTGGCAAGACTTTCGGCACGCGCTTGTTCTGCCTGCGCCAAACTTTCAGCGCGCGCTTGTTGGGCAGCGGCAAGAGCATCCTGATAGGTCTGCGCGGCTTGCTGCTGCTGCTCGTCGCGGTCGCGCTGTGCTTCAAAAAGCTCCTGATCACGACGGCGTTGCGCACGGTAGAGAGCGGCGGCGTCGCGGTTGAGCACGGCCTCCCATTCATCCTCTTCATACTGGCGCTGAATATCCGTCAAACGCTCACGGTATTGGCGCTCAATGTCTTCTTGCTGACGCGCATATTGTTGGGCTGCTTGCGCTTGAGCGCGGGCAAATTGTTCGGCGGCTTGTAAGACGGCTTTTTGATATTGCGTCTGGATTTGTGCACGCTGTTGCGCCTGTTGACGCTCGGCGTCGATGAGCGCCCAGCCCGCGCGCAGGGCTTCAAGTTGCGCCTCGCGTCCGCGCTGGCGTTCAAGGTCGGCAGATTGCTGGCAGAAGTCGGCCTGAACGGCACGGCGTTTGGCGGCTATCTCCTGTTCGATAGCAATCACGGCTTGTGCAGCAGTCGTTATGGCGTTGAAGCGTTCAATTGCCGCCTGCCGCTCATCTGCAACCGTCTTGGCTACACGTGTTGCTTGAACCGTTATAAACTCATTGGTTACATCAGTGTTTGACTTCGTAGCACTCGCCAAATCGTTTTCTATAACGATTTGGCGCGCCAGAGCAGGCATTTTATCAATCCATTGCTGTAGCAATTGATTGTAGACCGCCATCCCCGCGTTAAGTTCTTCCTGAGAAGATGCATTTTCAATAATATTTTGTCGCAATGCCGCAAAATCCGGGCCTAATCCCAACCGTCCGGGAATAGACGTTGCCGCTGCCCCGGCGCGTTGCACCACATCGGCAAAGGCCGCCGGACCTTCTGCCCCAGCCAGTAGTTCACCTACAGTAGCATTGGCCTCTTTACGAAATGCGCCACTGGCCCATTTTGCTATGTCACGTAACGCTTGCACGGCGCGGGTAGCAACCGGAAGAAACCCTTCTTCCAGTGCCGCCGTCAAATCATCCACCGCCGCCCGATATTGCTCGAACGGCGTCAAGCTATCCTCAATGCTGCCACCAATCTGGATGAATTTCTCATTTAAGGCTTCCAGAAAAGCAGCCTTAAACGCTTCCTGTGCATCCAGCCCCGCGCGCGTGAATTTCTCCACACGCGCGCGCACATCGTCCACGCTCAGGCCAAAGGCATCTAAACGTTGAAAACTTTGATTTGAGATTGTCAGCGCAAACGCCTGTATTGCGCCTTCAGCCGATAACCCTCCAAATCGTTGCCCCATTGTCGTGACCTGCTGCGTGATCTGCGCCAATTGCTGCGGCGTTTCCGCCAGTCCTAACCCCAACAATGCAATGGCTTGCTCCATCGCTTGCATTTCACTCAAGGTGTAACGTGTCGCTTTACGCATTGCGGTCAAGTTCATTTCCGCCGCTTTTGCGCTACCCGACAGGTTTTCAAACATCTGCGCGGTACGTTCACGCTGCGCGGCCCGTTCACCGATAGCTATGAACCCATCTACAGCGCGCTTAACGAATTCATACCCGGTTTTCACGGCCATCGCCGCGTTGTAAATGTCAGCAAGTTGCGCAGTAACAACTTTGACACTGTCGGTGGAGCGTTGCTGCGCCACATTCATTTGACTTAATGCCTGGGTTGCTGCTTGTGCCGCGTGCGCTTCCGCTTGCGTTGCAGTTGCGCCAGCTTGCAGCGCAGCGCGATATGCGCTCAAGGCTGTCGTTCCGGCCACGATGCGCGCGTTAAGTGGATTTATGCCGCGTTGTATAGCTGCACTCATCGCCGTGCTCAAGCCGGTTACAGCTTGTTGTGCCGCCTGCGAACCGGCCTTGAACTGATTGGTCGTCAATTTCAAGACGACTTCTACAGTACGATCTGCCATTGTCTTATTCCCAAAAGGTGTTATATTGCATATATGGACGCTGAACTCTTATGGATAGGTTTCTTGCTACTCAATTTGGTGGGCTGGCCGCTTGGATTATTGATCATCCTGCTGCACCGTTTATCACGTCCTTTGACACCGACCAATACCGCCAGCTATCGCCGCCATCAGCGCGCCAATCCCGATCTTGATGAGCCTGTCTAATTAACCTCTTTATGGCGTCACAACGCTGTATGCCATATTCTGCAACAGCCAGACAGCCAGCGCCGTAACGATCACACCACCGATAATGAGGAGCGCCCACTTGATTCCCTTCAGCCACGGTTCCCACTGATTGATATGCACATCCAACGATTTCTCAATCACGTCCAATTTGGTCGTGTGCATATTCACGGTTTTGCGCAATTGCGCACGTTCGGTGAGCGAAGCCTGCGTAAGGCTTTCATGTCGTTGCGCCAACGCCAGCGCCTGTTGCACGTTGCCTGAAACCGCCGTCAGTGCCGCGTCGGTGCGGTGCGCATCGAGCCGTAGGTCGTCAATCGCCCTTTGCTGCGCATCGTCGCGCGCTTCCAGCTTCTCGATCGCATCTTCCAGACGCCCCAACATTTTCACGATGTTGGCAATCTCCGCCGAAAGTTGGGTGAAGCGCGCGACCAGAGTATTCACATCCTCGCCTAGCGCATCAAACTTTTGGAGGATTACCGTTATCAAGTCTACTGGTTTATTTTCCATACTACCCTCGTCTTATCTCCGGAGCGGGCAGGTCTTGCCCCTGTGCCCAGCGTGTCTGCCAGTAGTCCAGGCGCGCTTGCAGCCGATCACGCGCCACCATTGCCGCGCGTTCCCACCGGGGCCGCCGTAGCCAGTCAGCATACCCGATCTGGCGTTTGTCAGCGGCCCCCGTCTCCTCGAAAAACGCACCCACGCGAATTTCCGGCATCGTCTC
Organism: Chloroflexota bacterium; assembly: GCA_019873725.1. Taxonomy (GTDB): domain Bacteria; phylum Chloroflexota; class Anaerolineae; order B4-G1; family SLSP01; genus DSWT01. Next base: position 7,544 of record JAIOAS010000090.1, read on the forward strand.
ATCAGAAGGGATCGGCGGTAAATTCGCGTTGTCGGCGGTCAGAGCGAAAGGAGTCCTCGGCGGCGCCGATTTCCTCCTCCGTCAACGCGCCACCATACATCGCGGCTTGTACCGCGCGGATGTCGTCCGCCGTCAGGAGCAAACCGTACTCGATGTAATCCAGCATACGTCCAGTTTCGCCCTGGCGCGGTTCAATGCCCGCGTGCTGTAACGCACGCGGGCATTGCCAGTCCGCCGGGACTTTTACATCAGGCAACGCCAACAACCAGGCCGTCTCGCGGATCATCCGCTCGCGCAGGGCGATACCTTCCGGCGTGGTCGCCGGATAACGCGCTTCAACATTGGTCAGAGCAAACGGCGGCACGGGATAGACTTCTATCGTTTGTCCGTTGCTTAAGGTGACAAGATTCACGCGGCGACCTCCATCATCACAATGATGAAATCCCCGTTGGCAGGGGCTTTGCCCACATCAAAAGTCAGTTCATCCACGGCCACGGTGAGGTCGCCGCTAGAAGTGATGTCGGAGAAAACCCCAGCCGAAGTAACTTGATAAACCTTGATTTTGGCGATGCTCACGGCTTCAACCCCAAAAGTAAACGTCAGTTCTGTGCCATCCCCCTTGAATGCACACAGGCGCGGCACATATTCTGACGTACCTTCAACGCCTTCCATCTCCGTATGCCCATCGGTCGAGGTTGTCAATTCTTCACCCCACGGATAGGCATTCGTCTTGTGGCATAATACGCCCATCGTGCGCTCTCCTACAGCGCGCTCATCGAACGGTCCGCCACGCGGCGTCAAAGTGGCGCGCGGAATGAGTATAAACTCATAATGTGAGCGTCCCTCATCGCCTGATGCCACGCTCTTGGCCTCGCGCCAGCCCAACAAACATACCTGTGGCAAGGCAACCACATCCGTACCGAAAGGCAACAGTTTACGTTCCCCGGCACTTTTGATGGTAATGTCACCCAGCAGCGCTTCGGCGGTCATATCAAATGCGCCCACGCGCAACTCACCGGATGCACCCTCGGTTGGCGGCAAAGCAAACGCTGCCAACACGCGGTCGTCGCCGGTCGCATAGACGTTGTCCCACTCCGGGCGGTTAATCGTCAACGCCTTTGCGCCAACGATGCGTAATCCGGCATATTCTGTTTTAGCCGTCGCTGCCGGAACACCTAAATCATTGAGCGCCAGAATTTGCACGCCTCGAAAGCTAATGCCTGCAATTTGTTGACTTGCTGCGGTCATAGAAACCTCCTATTTTTCGAGAATTAAACCGCGAATTTTTGCCGCGCGCACGGGACCAATGCCCGGCACGCTCAACAAGACTTCATCAGATGCATTGCGCACATCCTCAACAGTGTGTAAACCCAGCGCATACATGGCCTGCGCGATTTCACTACTGATGCCCGGCAAGCGCAGCAGCGCGCGCCAGGGTTCAACCATCGCCGACGGCGCACTATGGTTGCCGCACACGCGGCATCGGCCATTACGCATCCAGCGCGCCGAGGCGCCACACTGCAAACACCGCTCCTTCACGGATCACCTCCTTATTGTGTCACTTCCAGGGTGAACTCTACACCCAGATAGCTGACACCGCCCAGCATCAGCACACTGATGCCTTGATCGCCAAGCAAGCGCGCTTCCAGTACATCCGTCAGGCGATTCAGCCGTCCACCATCGGTGAATGCCGCGCGCACTGCGGTCAAGAATGGCTCACACGCGCTTTCCACTTCACCGGGCAGACCTTGTTGTAATGAAAGCACGTACACCCGCACAAAATACTGCCGTGTTTCGCCGCGCTGTTGATAACCACGTTCGGCATAGACTCCCGGCCCGGTATAGACGACCGCGACCGGCAAATCACCCGGCGATAAGCTGTTCGGCGCGGTCGTATACACACGCTTGATGCCAGTGACCGCGCCGAGCCGCGTTCCAATCGCCGTTTTAACCGCTGTAATTGTCGCCATCAGGCTGCTCCCCATACCACGCGCCGATAGCCATTGAGCAACGCCTTGATGTCATCGGGCATAGCCACCGGTACTTCGTATTCGCCGGTGAGTGCGTTGCCTACTCGTGAAAACGGCGCTTCCCGTTGCCGATAGAGCCACAACGCCAACCGCGCCGTCGCCTGGGTGATGTCAGCGGGCGGCGTCGTGCTGTAACCCCACGACCCGGCGACGCTGATAACGCCGACCGGGTCCACGGGGTATGTCCAACTATAGGCCGATTTAAGACACAGATATTGTTTAGGCGTCGCGTTCAACGGATGCAACGTGTAGCCCTCTGCCGGGATCACTACACCCGCGTTGGTGAGAGTAGTAACACTGAGCAGGTCGGCACCCAGGTAGAGCGTTGCGCCATCGGTATCGTGTCCAGGCGTGTAATAGCGCGTCGCCGTGACCGCGCTGAAGCTACGCCTGGTGTAGTTATCCACGATTTTTGACGCGCGCGTGATCAGCACCGCCAAAAGCACGTCATCCGTGGACAGCGACGCCCCGGCGAGGGATTTGACTTCGGTAATTGTGCAATAGTCGGCCATTTTATGGAATCCCGATCACTAATCAACTCACCAACACACCAGCAGCGGTCTGACAGCTGATAGCTAATAGCTTCTCAGGCTTCTCAGGCGTGCATTACCAGCAGCTTGAAGGCTTCCTGAAGCATCACATTGCCGTCGAGCCGCATCCGCGCGAAGTAGCCAATCTGCCCGGTGTACATGTACAGGAACGGGTTGCGGTCCACGGTCATCGCCGCGCGCTGGCCGATCCAGTAGTAGGAGAAGTCGCCAAAAAGGATGACTTTGGCATTGGCCTGCAATGTGGCGGCCATACTGTTGTTGGTGATCACCGGGCGACCCAACAGCATATCCGGTTGCCCGGATTGCAACCCTGGCGACCAGAGATAGTTACCCGTGTCGTCTTGCAGCTTACGCACATATTTGAGCACGGCGTCGTTCATCATCCACACAGCGCGACCGCGATAGAGATGATTCAAAGAGAAATACAGATCAATGATCTCATCGGCGGTGATGGCGTTAGTGGCAGCAGCCGTGACGCCCGTGCTCGCGCCGGTAACGACGCCCTGTGGACCGGTTGTACCGTCGCCAGTGGTGAAGTAGGTATTCTCGGCAGCGGCAAACGCCTGGGTGAAGTCGGGCGCGAGTACCTGCCCCCACAGGTCGAAAGCGGCGTCGGCGGCCAGTTCTTCAGAAACTTTCACCAATTTGGTGAATTTGAAAGGGGTGAAAGTGACGTGCCCGAAGGAGGGATCAACTTCACTATAGTTCCCCTCCTCATCCACGATCACGGCAGCGGTAGATTGCGTCATCGTCGGGACTTCCATCGTGTCGGAGGTCATCTGAATGACGCGCGCGCCTGCCGCACGGATGATGCTGGCATCCTTCAGCCCGCGTACCACCTCGGCGTAATACTGCTCAGGCACCAGGTAGCCACCCTCGCCGGGTTCGCCCTCTTCCAGGGCCTTTGTCTTGGCGCCGGTTGTCAGATAAGCGTTGAACGCTTTCAGCGCCGCTGCTTTCTTTTCTTCCGGCGTTGAGGCAGGCGGCGTGGCGCTCTGTGGCTTAAGATAGGGCGCAAGCGCCGCGTCTACCATACTTTTGATTTTGCTTTCCAGTTCTTGCTCTTCCATCGTCATACCTCCATCTTTGATTTGTTGATTTTCGATTTGTTGATTTTCAATCCCCGCACTTTTGTAGACGCTGCGGAGCGCGCTCACACTGGTGAGATACGGCCCGGCGGCAGGAGTCGGCGTGAGGGTAATTTCCGCCACGGGCCACGATAACAATTTGCCATCCGGCGCGCGCTCGACCAGGTGTGGGAGACTGCCAGTCGAGTAACCCAGCGCACCCGCTTTGACCAGTTCCATAATCAGCATTTCGTACTCGTCGCGCTGCTGCAATTGCGCCTCGTACCATACGCCTTTTTCATCGCGCCGTGGACGTGCCTGGCCGATGACACGCTTGCCTATGGTGCGATCCTGGCCGTGCTGATAGAGCAGCGGCACAATCGGATAGTGATCAAGCCACAGGTTGGTTTCCGGCGTGAAGTAGTCGCCTTGCAGGTCTTTGGCCTGCGGGCCGGTGAAGACCACCCCATAACCGCCTATCACACCATCTTTGATCAATGTGGCCTTGCACGCGCTTTTGTCTTCGCTGGCATACAGGGCGCGACGTTGCGCTTCGGCGGCCTCCGCGGTAGGATGGCAGCCTAATGTCTCACCGACCGGCAGACCGTCGGGACTTTCTTTGTAAACACAGTATTCGTCGTTTTGTTCGATAATCAGATAGGGCATAAGCACCTCCTTATAAGCGCGCTATCATTTGCGCAACTGCCTCCTCAAAAAGTTTCAAAATATCGGCGCGACTGGCTTCTACTGCCGGTTCAAAAAACGGTCGCGCCCTCGTACCGTGATAGTAAATGCTCCATTGCACCTGGCGCGCCAGCGCCTCAATCGCGGCCTGCTGTTGAACGCGCTTTTTACGTCCTTGCGATAACGTCACCACTCCGGTCAAGCCTTTCAATCTGACCCACTCTATCAATGGCTCTAATGGCGGCATATAGCCCTTGCGTGTCCCAAATTCAACCGCCTCCGCGTAATTAACCCCGTTGCGCCGAATATCGGCATACACAATACCGGTCAAGGCTGTCGGCGTCACCGTTATGTCGCTGCCGACCCCAGTGGCGCGCAGGGCGCCAGAGGCCACGCTCTCATTCTTCGTCAAATTCTCTTTCGCGCGCGCCTCGATCAGTTGTACAGCCTGGCTCATCGCCTCGCGCAAAGGAAAATACACCGCTTCTTCCAGGTTCTTGAATTCATTCAGCAAGCGGGTAAATTCTTCCAGTCCACGAATTTCAATCTTGATTTCGTCAGCCATTGTGTTATACTAAAAGCAGGCTGAAGTGTAGTCGTTGGCGCACGCCCTCACGGGAAGAGCGGGAGCACAGCGCACCGCCAGCCTACAGAAACCGCCGCAAGGCGGTTTTTGATTGTCACCAGTCCGGCCATTTATCCACGTCACGCCGATTCCGCAGATATAATGACAGCACAATGCCTTCCGCACTCACCGGCGCAATCAGATACGTCTTGGGACTCCACTGCAAAACATAAACCGGGCCGCCACGTCGTTTGATTTTATCCGGCGACGATAAAAGTTGCGGCAACAATGTTTCGGCCCGCGCCACATCCAAATGCCCGGCGTGCCGGTAACGCCAATGGCGTACCCGTTCACCCGTAAGACGCACCGTCCCCAACACGCTTTGCATTTCTGTGTATGTGTTACGGTCGGTCAATTCCGCCAAACTGTTACGCCGATCCTCGCGCAGCGGATGGCCTTCCGGCAAACGTTGTGCCTCGCTAATCGTCACCGGCGCAATGGCACAGCGGCAATGCGGATGGCGCGGCGGCAGTCCATCGCCAAATGTGTCTTTGTAGAACGCTTGCCCTAACGGACGCATCTGGTTATGCAATGCCTTACAATCCTCACAAGCCCCGGCCTGATTATCGAGCCAGCGCACCCCGCGCACCGTCCCCGATGCCTCATATCCGGCCAATGCGCCTTGCGCCCCGGCGCGGATGACTTCGGTGCGCGCAATACGCTCGGCGCGCGCGCGCGGGAAAATATCGCTCAATTGCTCGCGGATGGTCGGCCAGGATTCGCCCGCCGCCAATGCCGTGTTGAGTGTGGTTTGCACCAACAGGCGCATTTCATCTGTCAATGCCGTTACCAGTTCCCCAGCGTGTCGCTGTGCCCAGGCGACCACGCGCGGATTCACGTACTGCCATAGACCGCGCGCCGCCAATTGCCGTTCCGCCATCGCCAGTCCCCGGCGTGCGCCCAATACCAACCGACGCGCCAAGACTTCGCGCAAGCGGGTCTCGACAAAATGCCACCATTCATCACTGTTAAGGTTCGCCATTACCGCACCGGGCAAATCGGCTTTCCCGGCCAGGTCATTCAACGTTTCATTCCACCACGCCAACAGCGCACGCACCAGGCCGTGTTCCAGCCGCTGCAAGCTTTCTATCGTCGTCTCACCCCACGCAGGATGATATGGCTCGCCGGTTGGCTCACCGGTTGGCACGCCTTCAGGGATAACGGATGCCTTTGCTCCAAAAAAAGTTATCCTGCGGCGCGACCTCTGACGCGCCATTGGTTGCGATGGGTGCCGTTCCCGGCGCGGGCAAAAGCACATCGCCACCAGTCACATCCGGCAGCCCCACCCGCGCGCGCGCCTCGTTAATTGTCATCCAGCCGCCGTTGACTGCCGTAGTCAACGCCTGGTTGCGTGTGAGTTCATCCTCACGCAGGGCGTTGACCTCGCTCACATCAAAGGCGATGTAAGCTTCCGGGTAGAAGCGGCGCACAAACTGGCGATTGAGTTCGTCCTCGATGAAGTCCAGTTCCGGCAGAATCGTTTCGGTGTAGAAGCTCTGCCGCTGCTCTTTGGCCGTGGCGTAGTTGGAGGCTTCCCACGCGCCCGCCAGAATCGGGGGGACGCCAAATGCCGCGCAGATTGTACGCCGCATTTCTGCCGAGAGCGTCTCCAACGCCAGGTCTTCGGGTGGATAGCTAAGAGGCTGGTACTTCACATCCGCCGCGCCAAAGATGAGCGTCTTGAACCATTGCGTGACCCCGCGAAACGTCGCCCGCCATTTGCTCTCGATGAGGTCAACCTGGTCGTTATCCGCGCCGGGTACGGTCAAAATACCCTCGATACGCGCGCCGTTGCCAAAGAAAGACTGCGCGTAACGCACAATCTTTTGATCCACGCCCACCGCCGTCAGCGCCACGGTCAAGGCACTCAGGCCATCCAGGTCATCAAGTGGGTTGAAAGTGTGCAAGTAGACAATGTCGTTTTGGCTGAAAGTGCGCCCGGCGCTGCCTTGTTGCGGCGTGTAGATGAATGACTCGATGCCATTAGGTGTTTTCAGCAACGTAACCGCGCCGGGGTTAAGCCAGCGCAGGCCGCGCGCGCCGCCCAACAAGGCGCGCGTGATCTCGAAATAGGCGACGCCCCAGACACACAAGGCGATTTCGAGACGTTGCAGCAGGTCGCTGTCTTCATCGCCAAAAAGCAAATTGAGGGGGTGCTCCGGCCAGGGATCGCCCGTCTCGCGGCTGTAGACAATAAGCGGCAAGCCGCCAACGGTCTGCGCGCGCAGTTGGATACAGCGATAGGCCCACACACTGGCGCTGTAAGCCGCCGTAACTGCCAGTGGCATTGTCGCGGCGTAATAGCCCTCGCCGTAGAATTGCGCGGGTGTAAGCGCCTTCAGAGTATATTTGCGCGAATCAATTCGATAGATGGTCATAGCGCCACCGGGTTCCTAATGCAATTTGTGACCGTTGCGCGAGCATTTGCACGGCTCCGCTGACGGCATCCACCTGGTCATCGTGCGCACCGTGGGGAAAAGCCAGCGCCTCTTCAATGAAATCGCGGTTCCAATTCCCCGCGCGCAGGTAGACCAGGTCATCTTCGATGCGCGAGGCCCAAATCTGCGCACGCACTTCTTTGCTGCCAATTTGTTGAGGATTGACGGCGACGATAGCACGCCCGGTAAGACGTGGATCGCGCTGTAGTTCCTGGAAGTAGCCAGATTGTTGCCCGGCGCTCTCAATGCCTTGCACAATCTCCGGGCCATCGAGTTCGGCCATTACGCGCACCATCGCCGGGCGCGCGTCGGCCCACGGACCTGGAAAACGTTTGATGTCCAGGATGTAGAGCCGTCCATCGGCAGCGCGACCCACTAACGCCCCGGCAATGTAGTCGGCGCGTTGTTTGCCGCTGACGGCCAAATCCCAGTAGCGCGCCAGGCACAGGTTATCGGGTGGCTGTTCAATTACGGCAATGCGATGCGCTTTGATGAGTGCGCCCTCGATCTGGCGCGGGCGCTGCTGGTACATCGCGTCCCACTCATAGCTACCCACTACCTGACGAATGTTTTCCAGTATCTCCAAAGGATACTTGCCCGGCCACAGCGCCTCGCCTGGTTTACGCCCCAGTGCATCGGGCGCTTTGTACCAACCAGAGGCCAACGCTTTCAATTGCTCAGCGCCGGGCACATCGTAAGCCCACGGCTCGGCAATGGCAGGCAGGTTGACAATGCGCCAGTTGTCGCCAGAACCGTCGGCCATGCGCTTGAGCAAGCGCCCGGCGAGGTCATCTTCGTGCCAGCGTTGGTGCATCAGTACGATGGCCCCACCACGTTCCAGGCGGCTGTAAAGCACACTGCGATACCATTCGTCCACCCGGTCGCGCACGGCAGCGCTGTTGGCGTCGGCGCGGTCGCGGAATGGATCATCAATGATCGCCAGGTGCGCGCCCCGGCCAATGATCGCGCCGCCCACACCGGCAGCAACGAGGCCGCCCTCGCGCCCAGCCAATCCCCAGGCTTCGGCGGCACGGGTATCGTCGGCGATTTGCACGGCGAATTCTTGCGCGGCCAGGTTGCCGAAAACGGCCTGATAGGGCTTGTCCAGGATGAGGTTGCGCACGCGCCGCGAAAAAGAGGTTGCCAGCGCCGCGGTACAACTGACCAGAATCACATTGCTGTCGGGATTGCGCCCCAGAAACCAGGCCGGGAAACGCACGGAAACCATTTCGCTTTTGCCGTGGCGCGGCGGCATAAAGATCATCAAGCGCCCGATGCCGTGCTCGCCGCCAGAGGCAATGTAGCGTTCAACGTCCATCAGATGCTCGGCTAACAGGCGATGTACGGCGGTCAACTGGTACTGCGGGAATGTATACCAGGCAAAGGCCGCCAGGTCGCGGCGTGCCAGTTCACGGCGTGCCAGTTCTTGCTGCGCAGCAGAGATACTAACCGCCACCATTTTTATCCTCCTGTGGGGCAGATTGATAATCCGCCCCATCATCGGGAGAAGGGATACCCGCGAGCGATGCCAGGGTCGCTTCGTCGAGCTCCGCAATCGGATTGGAAGCTGTACCGATATTCACCGCCTGCCGCGCGACATAATCGCCGGTCATCTCCAAAAACATCCGCCGGTCGGCGTGATTGCGCGGGTTTTCGTTCGTTGCCGAAGCCACCAGCGCGTTGAACACATTGGCGCGATGTTTGACCAGCACGGAAGCCGTCAGCCGAGCCACGCGCGCCTCGAAAGCGGGGTTGTTGCGCCACTCACGCAACACACGGTCACTTGCCAGGCCGAGAAGTGTGGTCGCCAGTTCGCCCTGGGTCTTGGGTTGGCGCTTGTTAAAGGGTTGCGCCAACCATAGCATATAGATCGCCTGCCGCCAGGTATAACCCTCGCCAATGAGGGCCCAGTAATCATCCATCCACGGGTCGGCCTCGTGAGCTGCCTCGAAGATACGGCGCGCTTCAATGCTCTTGAGTTGAGATTCATCAAGAGGATTGAGGGCAGCCTCCATACCGGGCAGTGGGGTTGGTGTAATTTCATCCATAAGAGTTAAGAATCAGGACTTGTGACCCCATTTTTGAGCAGTAAAAGTGAGTTGTCCCATTCCGGCGAAGGCGAGCCACGCTTCCAGGGCACGCCAGACGACCGGCCAGCCGAACGCGCCGAGGCCCAGGTCAACGGCCCCGGCATAGTGCAGACCCACCAGCACCCACGCCACCAGAAAGCCTATCCCGGCCAGGGATTCGCGCTTGTAGGGATAGGTTTCCCACCAGGTTTGGAAGCCCGGAACGTAGGCCAACAGGAGCGAGGTGAGTAGCGCAACAACAGCGGCCAACCCAGCGCCGTTCAGTTCTATCACAGGCGTTACCTCACCACTTTGCGGCAACAATGGCGGTTGCAGTGGACCGATCGCGGTGGGCAGTGGAGAAACCGGCTGTGTCGCCGTGGGTAGTGGGGAAACCGGCTGTGTCGCGGTAGGCAACGGAGTGAAGGTTGCGGTCGGCGGCAATGGCGTTGCAGTGGGCGGCAGGGTAGGAATAGCAGTCGCCGTATCTGGTGGAGCGATAGGTGTGAAGGGCGGCGAGACGGGCGGCACAGGTGATGCAGTCGGCGTACCCGGATCAACGGTATACGTCGGCAACGGTGACGGTGTGGATGTACACGCGATCAGAAACGCCACAAAGCATAAAACGCAAAACGTAAAACGTAATTTTTTCACGCTCTTTCCCCATTACTGTTATAGTTTCCCGTATACTTTACATAATATCACACACCCATTGAAGAATTTTCAAAAATGAGAACGAATTTTAAGCTATTTCACGAAAAAAACCGGATTTCTTTACGAAATCCGGTTTTTTTAGAAGAAGCCAATCAATTTAACGCGGGCAATCTGTCACCAATCCACGACCAGCCGCGCGCGGTTGCTTCGGCATGATAACACATAGATCGGCAGCCCGCGTGTTGCCGAAGGCAAGCGGCAGCCAACGCACCGCGTTGAGAAAGCCCGCCAGGGCAAAGACGGCAGCGGTATGCTGTTCCACAACTTGCGGATCACACACCGCCGCCGCCAGCAATGATGCCTCATCGACCGGGAGTTCCACGATCACCGAATAGGATGTTACTTTCACCAGTTCCATTTTATACTAGGCGCACAGTAAAATTTCCTTATTCCTGTCAGCAGATTAAGCAGATTTAGCAGATTATGCGCTGTAAATCGGTCAAAAATCTGCTTAATCTGCTAAATCTGCTGATG
>JAIOAS010000091.1:0-4729 GCA_019873725.1 Chloroflexota bacterium
GCCTGGAGCAACGTGCAGAACGAAGAACGCGCGCTGGCTCTGGGGGCAAACCAATGCATCGTCAAGCCATTCGATCTGGATGAAGTGATGCGCGCGATCAACGCATGTCTCAGCAACCGCCATACCGTGTAGACACGCCTCACGCAACTTATTTGCCTATTTTCCGTAACATCCATATAATGAAATCGAATGTTCATTAATGAGTGTAAAAAGCCCTTGTGAGCAACCAGCACAAGGACAGCCTTTGTAAGGAGCTACATGATCGAAGGATTCTTAAATCTTGCTTCGGCGTTTGGGTTGTCCACGTCGGCAGGTTTGAATGCGTACATTCCGATGCTGGTGTTGGCGCTCCTGGCGCGCTTCACCGGCCTGGTGGAACTGGGCGAGCCGTGGTCGGCCCTGACGAACTGGTGGATTATCGGGCTATTGGTGGTGCTGTTGACCGTGGATGTGTTGGCCGACAAAGTCCCCGCCATCGACACCGTCAACGACATCATCCAAACCCTGGTTCGTCCCACAGCCGGCGCGATTGTGTTTGCCGCGACAACCCAAAACACCATCCACCTGCACCCCGTGCTCGCCTTCGGCTGTGGGGTGATTTTGGCCGGGGGCGTGCATCTGGTCAAAGCGGGTGGGCGGCCTGTGGTCACGGCTACCACGGGCGGCGTGGGCAATCCCATCGCCAGTACCATCGAGGAAATGGTGGCGACCGTGGTTTCGGTGGTCTCCATCATCTTCCCCTACCTGGTGCTGGCCTGGTTTTTCCTGCTGGTGCTGTTGATCTACCTGTTCGTGCGCTGGCGGCGGCAACGGGCCGAGGCGCGTGCCGCAGCTTCAGCCCGTTCTGGGCAACGCTGACAATGGTATTTTGACTTACCGGCTTTATTGGACTGTTTGACTAACGACTATCAGACTCATTCATAAGGAGGCTATTATGACCCAGGATCCATTTTATGAATCAAATCCGTCCCCGTATTATGCAAGCCCGCCAGCGCAACCGCCGGCGAAGAAAAACAATACCACCATCATCATCATCGTGGTTGTTGTGCTACTGCTGCTGTGCTGCTGCGCCGGAGCGGCTATCTGGGCGCTCTGGACCTATGGCGACCAGATCATGCAAGAATTAGGGCTGCTGTCGCTCATGCTTTAGTGAAAGGGGAAATTCCATGACCGAAGACTTTGAAAAATCTGCCCCGGCTGAACCTGAAGCCGAAATCCCGTCACCTTTTGACGAAGCCGGAGTGCCACCGCTGCCGGAAGTGATCGAGGGGGGTGTCGAGGAACCCATCGCGCCGCCACCGTTGGCAGAGATTGTGAGCGAGGCAGTTGCGCCTGAGGCGGCAGCGATCGCGCCCCCGCCGCTACCGGAAGCATATCCTGAAACGGAAGTCCTGAGCGCACTACCGCCCGAACCAGAACCGGTCGCCCCGCCGGCTCGGCAACCCATCACCCTGGGACCGCCGCCTCTCACCTCTGCCCCCACGCCACCTCCGATGACCGTCAGCCCTGCCGAAGAGGCTGCGCCCAAGAAAAGCAACCAGACGTTGATCATTGTGCTGATTGTTATCGCGGCGCTGCTGTTGCTGTGTTGTTGCTGCGTCCTGCCCGTCGGTCTTGTCCTTCTCAACCTGGACGATATTATGTCTGAGCTGCAGTATATGATGCTGTTCTGAACAAAGTTTAACGAATGTGCCCAAAAGACCCGATTTTTAACAAATCGGGTCTTTTGCTGAGAGATCGACAGTTTGCTGTATAATATGGGCGTGGACCGCTCGGAGAAAATTCAGCAGAAGCTTGCGACCTTGCCCGCCACTCCCGGCGTGTACATCATGCACAACATCCGGGACCAGGTGATTTACGTGGGCAAGGCAATCAACCTCGCCAACCGCGTGCGCTCGTATTTCCACACCTCGGCGCAGGAGAACGCCAAAACGCGCCGCCTGGTGGCAGAAATCGCCGACATCGAGTGGATTATCACCGAGTCGGAAGTCGAGGCGCTGATCCTGGAAGCCAACCTCATCAAGAAATACCGCCCGCGTTTCAACGTCCGCCTCAAGGACGACAAGCGCTACCCGTATCTCAAAGTCACGAACGACGAATTCCCCAAAGTCCTCATCACCCGGCGCATGCGCCGTGACGATGGGCGCTACTTTGGCCCGTACACCTCCACCAGCGCGCTGCGTGAGACACTCGACCTGCTGCGTCGCCTGTTCCCCTACCGCACCTGCGACCGCGAGATCACCGGGCAGGACCGCCGCGCGTGCCTCTACCACGACCTGAAGCTCTGCTCCGGCCCATGCATCGGCGCGGTCAACCACGCGCAGTACATGGCGACAATCGAGCAGTTGGTGCAGTTTATGGGCGGCGAAACCGAAGTTGTGATGGACGATCTCAAGCGGCAGGTGCAAGAGGCAGCGGCAGCCCTGCAATTCGAGCGGGCGGCGCAATTGCGCGACCGCTATCAGGCGCTACAGCAGGTGATGGAGCGTCAGCGCATCGTCACCACCGCGGCAATCGACCAGGATGTCATCGCTTTGGCCCGCGACGATGGCAACGTTTGTGTGGAAGTGTTCTTCGTGCGCAACGGCAAGCTGTTGGGCCGCGAGTTTTTTATGATGGAAGGCGGCAATGAGGAGGATGAACAGTCGATCGTGGCGGCGTTCCTCCAGCAGTTTTATACCGAAGCGGCAATGGTGCCGCCGGAGATTCTGCTGCCCGCTCAGGTCGCCGAAGCCGCCGTGCTCGAATCGTGGCTGCGTACCAGGCGCGGGGATGTCGTCTACCTCACCGTCCCCCACGAGGCCGGCCCGGAGCGCGACCTGCTCGATCTGGCGACGACGAACGCGGCGGAGACGCTGCGCAACCTCAAGGCCCAGTGGGAGCTGGACAAACATCGCAGCGAGCAGGCGTTGACCGACCTGCAAACCACGCTCGGCCTGCCGAGGCCGCCCGTGCGCGTGGAGTGTTACGACATCTCCACCACGCAGGGCGTCGAGGTCGTCGGCAGCATGGTCGTGTTTGAGCACGGCGTCGCCAAGAAGAGCGACTACCGCCGCTTCAAGATTCGTACTGTCGAAGGGCAAGACGACTTCGCCAGTATGCGCGAGGTGCTCACCCGCCGCTTCGACCGCTGGCGGCGCATGGAAAGCGGCGAACTCAAGGGCACACGCGGCAGTCAGGCGTGGGCCAAACTGCCCGATCTGGTCGTGGTGGATGGCGGCAAAGGCCAGTTGGGGATGGCGGTGGAAGTGCTACAAGCATTCGATTTGCAGGACAAAGTGCCCGTGGTGGGTCTGGCCAAACGGGAGGAAGAAATCTTCAAGCCGGGGCGCGCTACGTCCATTCGCTTCGACCCCGCCGCGCCGGCTATTCTGCTGCTGCGCCGCATCCGTGACGAGGCGCACCGCTTCGCCATCACCTATCACCGGCAGCGGCGCACCAAACGTGGCCTGGCCTCGCAGATCGACGAAATCCCCGGCATCGGCCCGGTGAAGCGCCGCGAGTTGCTCAAACACTTTGGTTCGCTGGACGCGATTCAGAAAGCCAGCATCGAAGACCTTATGGCTGTGCCGGGTATCTCCAAAGTGCTGGCGACACAAATCCGCGAGCATTTCGAGCGGCTCGAAAAAGAGCTGGAAAAGGAAGAAGTTTGAAAGCTCCCCCCCTTAATCCCCCCCGATAGGGGGGAGACAGACCGAGCTGACACACTATCTTCGCCCCTCTGGGGGGAACTAATCGGTGAATAGGGAGGACTGAGCTTCATAAATCGCTGTGGCCGGTCTCCGACCGTGGCACCGTCGCTCCAGGCTCGCGCGGGCGCGGTCAGAGACCGGCCCGAGCAATGTTTAACAATGCCACTATGCCTTTGAGTGAAGAAACAACCACATATCTACAAACGCACCGCTTGACAGCGCAGGCGCAACTGCTCGCGTGGTTCGCACGGCACGCCCGCGATTTGCCGTGGCGACGCGAGCGCACGCCGTACCGGGTGTGGGTCGCCGAGGTGATGCTCCAGCAGACGCAAGTTGAGAAGGTGCGCGACTATTACACGCGTTTCATCGCGCGTTTCCCCACCGTCACGGCGCTGGCGGAGGCTCCGCTTGAGGACGTGCTTAAACAGTGGGAGGGGCTTGGCTATTACAGCCGGGCGCGGGCGCTGCATCGCGCGGCGCAAGTACTTGTAGCGGAGTACGGCGGCGAACTACCCGCCGATGTGGACGCCCTGCGGCGGCTGCCCGGCATCGGCGCATACACGGCGGGCGCGCTTGCCAGCATCGCCTTCGGCATCCCGACGCCGGCGGTGGATGGCAATGTCCGGCGCGTGTTTGCGCGGGTGTTGGCGCTCGCTGCGCCGTCTGCCGCTGACCTCGAAGCTGCCGTGCGCGCGTGGCTGCCCGACAACGCCCCCGGCGCGTTCACCGAGGCGTTGATGGAATTGGGCGCGACCCTTTGCCGCCCGAAGTCGCCGCAATGCTTGCTGTGCCCGTGGCGCGATATCTGCCGCGCGCGGGCGCTAGGACAGCCAGAGGCGTTCCCCGCGCCGCAGCCCCGCAAGCCCATCCCGCACTACGATGTTGTCGCCGCCGTCACCCGCCGCGACGATGGGCGCGTGCTCGTAGCGCGCCGCCGTCAAAACGATATGCTCGGCGGGCTGTGGGAGTTCCCCGGCGGTAAGTGCGAAGATGGGGAGACGCTACCCGATGCGTTGCGTCGTGAGATGCGCGAGGAA
>JAIOAS010000091.1:5597-18107 GCA_019873725.1 Chloroflexota bacterium
TCGCCCAGGATGGCATGGTCGGGGAAGGCGGCGCGCAGTCGGGCGAGGATCAGCGCCTCGGCGGCGGTGTCGGTTTCGGTGACGGGGTTCACCGCGCCTTTGAAGTCCAGGCGTTGCACCTTCCCGAATCCCTGACGCACGACGTCGCCGGCTTCGCGGGCAATCTGGATGGCAAGCGCAAGCGGGTCAGACACTATTTTTCACCGGTCAATGCACGCCACCATTTCTGCCAGAAGGGCAGCGGGGTGGGGGTAGGTGTGGGAACCAGCGTCGGTGTGGGGATGGGGGTCGGTGTGGTCGTAGGCACAATCGGGACAACCAGCGTCTCTTCGGGCAGCGTCATGCCGGCGTGGACCTGCGACCATTCGGCAATGTAGGCGTCGCTCTGCACATAGTCGAGCCGGGCCTGCAACGTGGCCTGTTCTTCCCAGGCAGCGGTAAGTTGCGGCGCGAGCGTGGCGATTTCGGCCTGCAACGCCTGGTTCGTCTTCCACGCGCGGGAGAAGGCGGAGATCAGCACGACCATCATCACGGTCAATCCGCTCCAGATAATCCACGAGATACGCTTGATGGCAGGACTGGATTCTTCTTTTTTGGTCATCTAGCTCTCAGCTTTCAGCGGTCAGCTCCCAGCTTTTCTTGTCCGTCGTAGTCGTAG
The DNA here is from genome assembly GCA_019873725.1 of Chloroflexota bacterium. GTDB lineage: Bacteria > Chloroflexota > Anaerolineae > B4-G1 > SLSP01 > DSWT01. The sequence goes on from JAIOAS010000091.1 coordinate 6,256, forward strand.
TATAGCACGCTCTGTGGAAAATGGCGAATGGCAAATCGGCGAATGAGCGAATCAGCAAATGGCAAGTTTAGCAACAAACATCCAGCACAGCGACGGGTGCTTGACCAGCAAGATGATTGCCTCTATAATGAAAGTAGAAGGACGCGCCACATCCTCTGCGTGTCATGCTTCTTCTTGCACCGATACACGTCCCCCCTGTAGAAATATGTATGTAGAGTCAGTATTTAGCGAAAGGAGGGCAGGTTATGGTGTTATCCCAAGAAGGCTATGTATCCCCTGAGATTGTCTACGAGGGCGACCTGGAAATCCAGGCAGGCAGCCCGCTGTCGATTGTAGACCCGGCATTCGAAGATTTCGAGTGGTAGGCCGGCAACGCCTTAGCGATGAAGTCACTTCCGCTGGCGCCTTACCACCTCTTCACCTATCGAAGTAACCACTACGTCTTCGACATCGAGACGAGCGCAGTGCTCAAACTGGATGCTGCGGCGCACGCGGCGCTGGCTTTACGTCTGACCGGGGCGTCTGCGGAAGCAATTGCAGCCCAGTTAGCGCGCGACTACGGCGAGACGACGGCCAAAAACGTGTTGCGCGAGTTGCGCTGGCTGGAACAGCGCGGTCTCTTCCGCGCTCCCGTGCGCACCTACGACGATGCCGAAAACGAAGCCTACATCCAGCAGCTTGTGCGCATGGGGACCAACAAGATCGAGTTGTATCTGGCCGAAGCGTGCAATCTGCGCTGCCGCTACTGTTACGTCAACGCGAACGACGCGCTCAACCACGGGCTGATGCCCTGGGAGGTGGCCCGGCAGGCCATTGACTTCGTCTTCGCGCGAGCGGGCAATGCGGACTCGGTCAACATCACGTTCTTCGGCGGAGAGCCGCTGCTCAACAAGCCGGTGCTCAAGCGGGCCATCGCCTACAGCCAGCAGGTGGGGGCGGAACAGGGCAAAACGGTGGGCTATGCGATGACGACCAACGCCACCCTGCTCGACGACGACATCATCGACCTCATCAAACGCTACAACTTCGGGCTGATGATCAGCCTGGATGGCCCGCAGGAGACCCACGACGCGATGCGGCCCTTCGCCGACGGGCGCGGCTCGTTCGAGACGGCGACCCGCAACATCAAACGCCTGATGGCGCGCCGCCGTGCGGTGACGGTGCGCTGCACGCTCAGCAACCGCGATCTCGACCGGCCCAAGATCGTGCAGTTTCTGGAGGATTTCGGCTTTACGCGGGTGGCGATGAGCCGCTGCACCGGCACGGTGGACGGCCTGGGGCCTTACGACATCGGCCCGGAGGAAAACGCCGTGCTCCGCGCGCAGGACGACTTTTTCGCCGAACGGCTCTTTGAGCAGTTGGCGCGCGGCGAGCGCATCAAGTTCAATCCGTGGGCCAATGTCGTGCAGTCAATCCACGATCAACAAAACCGGCGGATGCGCTGCGGTGTGGGGCGCGGCTGCACCACCGTGGGCATTGACGGGCGGCTGTACCCGTGCCACCGTTACGTGGGGATGGACAAGTACGTGCTGGGGCACGTCACGACCGGCATTGATCAGGCCGCGTTCACCGACTACCTGCGCGGGTACTTCAGCACAAAACGCAAGTGCGAGACCTGTTGGGCCATCAACCTTTGCGGCGGGTACTGCCCGTGGTACGTCTCCGGCAACGATGGCGCGTTTGCCGAGCCGGAGGACTGGTGGTGTGACGAGATTCGCCAGTGGTACGAGATGGGCATCTGGATGTACGACACTCTGCGCAGCGACTATCCCGACTATTGGCGGCAGTTGGTGGGTGAAGAGAGTGCTGAACCGCTTCTGCGTTAGAGAAGGAGGTGATTGCAGGAAGATATACCGTAGCCGCGATTCCTAAATCGCGTTCTGCTTGCTAATCGTTTCCCTTTAGGGTTCGTAAAAGCATAACTTCCCGAAGCTGTGGCCGGTCTCAGACCGCGCCACCGTGGCGTCAGGCATCGGCGGGTACGGTCAGAGACCGGCCCGAGCGGGAAGTTGTTTATTTACAGACCCTTAGTGGTTAAGGAGGGTGTACGATGTTCAATAGAAAAATGAATCGGCGTGAGTTTCTCAAAGTGGTGGTCGCCTCGGCCGCCGCGGCGGGGTTGAGCCACTTCCGGTTTTTGAATTTCGGCGGGGCGCTGCCGGTGTTGGCAGATGGCTGTGGAAATCCGCCAGGAACGCCAGATACGTGCAACGATATGGTGGTGGATTACTGTAATCCGGGAGAAGACTATGACCTTTGCCCGGACCCCAACGGCGGCGCGAATTCCTCGGACGTGTGCGTGCCCATGATAGAGCCGGACTATTGCGATCCGGCAATCGAATATGACGCAGATTTGTGTAATCCCCCGATGCCGGGAGAAGATGTATGCGCTCCGCCCCTCGAATCAGATCTTTGTGGCAAGGAAATGTCACCGGATGTCTGCGGGGAAGGCCCCAACGTACCGGATGTGTGTAAGAAATCCGAAGGCAATCCCGATGTTTGTCCTGATTCAGGACCGCCTCCGGGCGACGGCGATATCTGCATTGTGACCGGGGGAGACAGCAGTCCCGATGAATGTATCCCGGCTGTTGGTGAATCGGATTTGTGCTCGGCTGGGACCGGAACTGATTTTTGCCGTAATCCGGAAACCGGCATTGTTGAGCCAGATAACTGCAGCCCGCCGCAAGATCCGGATCTTTGTTTTGAAGGTGGGCAAAACGCGCCGGACATTTGCGACCCTGATTCCGGCAATCCCGATAACCCAAATGCTTTGCAGTTGACAGCCTTCAAAGCGCGTTCAGGTGTGGCAACCGTGGGCGTTGTCGCCGCACTCGGCGCTGCCGCGTTGCTGCGCCCGAAGAAATAAGACTACAACAGTCTCGCGTGAGACTTTTGTAGTCTGGAGTGTATGGTTTGTAGGGCGAGTTGGCAACTCGCCCTACATTCTTTACCCTTACGGTCGGATCAGCCCGGCAAACCACGTGCCTGCCGAAATCCAGCCGTTGCCGCTGCCACCGCGCTGTAGTTCATAGAATTTTCACCCTTCCTTTTGTCGTTCTATGGGCGCCGGGTATAATGGAGGTATGCTATATCGTCGCTGGGTTCTGATGGGTGTTACTATGGGTTGTGCGGTGCTGATACTGCTGTCGTGGCATGTCGTCGCCACCGGCAATGCGCTGCCGCCCGACACGTTCGCCGGCCCGTGCTCCGCCTGGACGCCGGTGAACAATGGCGCGTTCGACATGGGAACCGGCGCAGATAGCAGTTATAGCAGCGAAGAAGGTTTCGAGGTCATCGTCTTCAACGATCAACTTTACGTGGGAATGGAGGCCGACAATAGCTACGGCGCGCGGCTCTGGCGCACCAAAGCCGACGTCCGCGTCGCCACCGGGCAGGCGGATTGGGAAGAGGTCGCTGCCGATGCTAACGGCTGGCCCTTCGGGAATTCCGTCGTTACGCAGAACGACCACATCGACAGTCTGGCGGTCTTCCGAGGTGTGCTCTACGCCAGCACCGCTAACCGCAGCGGCTACAATCCAGGCACGCTCATCTACAGCAGCACGACCGGCAACCCCAATTCGTGGACTCAGGTGGTCTTGGCGGGCTTTGGTGACGAGAACAACGTCAATTTCAAGGATATGGTCGTGTTCACTCTGGATGCAACGGAGTGGCTATGCGGTGGAACGGCCAACGAGATGACCGGCGCGGAGGTGTGGTGCACGCAGGATGGCGTGACGTGGACGCAGAAGAACTCGGATGGTTTCGGCGCGCCCTCCAACACCTTGATCGCCTCGACAGGCGTTTTCAGCGGCGCGCTGTACGTTGGGATTGCCAGCGAGATCGTCGGCGGCAGCGTCTGGCGGACAGACGATCTGGCAACGTGGACGCAGGTCTTCACATCGATGGATCGCCAGCGCGTGGAGATTGCCGCGCCGTTTGATGGCTATCTCTACATTGCGGCAGGCGCGTATGATGGGCGCTACGGCGGCGGTCCGCTGCGCATCTACCGCAGTGCCACCGGTGTCCCCGGTTCGTGGGAAGCCATGGGGCAGGCCGTGGGGGCGAATCCCAATAACACTCGCACCATCGTCGATGGCGCAACGGTCTACAACGGCGCGCTCTACCTCGCCACGATGAACAAGGCTACCGGCGCGGAAGTATGGCGCACGACCGACGGCGAGACCTGGACACAGCAAAACGTGAGCGGCTTTGGGTTCACGCAGACCTTCGCCGCGCAACTCATCCCCTTCAACGGCTATCTGTACGCCTGGACCTCGGACTACGCCACCGGGCAGCGCGTCTACCGGACCGCGTGCCCGATCTGCCAGACGCGCGCCATCACCGGCACAGGGCGCTTCGACTTCGACGGCGTCGGTGCGAGCATCACGCTCACTGCCGGTTCGCCGGAGTCCTCTGGTCTGCCAGAGGCAATCACCGTCTGCGTGCAGTCGGATGCGCCGCCCACCGCGCAGACCACGGCGTTGCCCGTGGCCCGCGCCTACCATCTCACGGTCTCCCCCGCAACAGCGACCTTCACCGCCGACGTCACGCTGACATACACGCCGGAGGAGCTTGCTGCCTCGGACATCGGCGACGAGGCGAGCCTGCATCTGGCGCGTTGGGACGGCGGGGCGTGGATCGCCTGTCCAGAGGCCAGCCGCGACCACGACGGTATTGCGCGCACCGTCACCTGCCGCGACGTGGGCGACTTTTCCACCTGGGCCATTGCCGGGGAAGGCGGCGTCCCCACGCGGGTGCGCGGCCTTGCGGAACGCTCCGCGCGCGGGATGGAGATTGGCGCGCTCGCGGCGCTGCTCGTGGGCGTGGGCATCTTGGGCGGGCACGGTCGGAGACCGGCCCGAGCGATTCCTAATAATTTGCCCTATACCCGAAATTAGGGCTTGTCAGCATTGCTTTCCAGTGCTATGATAGGGACATTCAGGTTGTGTTTTCTTGTCTATCACCAGGTCAGGAGGTGCGACGTCAACCTACAATCCCGTGGATTTTTACGAAACCCTGTATTCAATGATGTATTCAACCATAACCTTTTAAGGAGGAAACCCATGTACGAAGCACCAGAAATTGTATATGAAGGCGACCTGGAAATCCAGGCTGGCAGTCCGCTAAGTTTACCGGAGTTCCCGGATTTGACGGAGTTGGATTGGTAGATCGTCAATCAAAATCGAAAATATGTCACATTCAAGGAGAATCTGATGAACACTAGGCGTTTTCACTTTTTTTACAATAGATTACCACTAGCCGGGGTTTTGATTGCAGCTTTGCTGCTCACCTCTATGGTTAGCGCCCAAGAAGGATTACCTCCTCTCACCCCTTATACCCAGAACTTTGACACCCTTGCCTCAACGCCAGAAGGAGGAACCACAAGCACTGGTATACCAAATGGTTGGGCATTCAACGAAACAGGTACTGGCGCAGATACCAACTACAGAATTGAAGATGGTACCGCGAACAATGGCGATACGTATAGTTTTGGCACGGTGGCGGCCTCGGACCGTGCATTTGGTGGATTGAATTCGGGTAGTGTGACGCCTGTTATCGGAGCATATTTCCAAAATAACACCGGAGGTACCATAGGCCAGCTTCAGATTTCATTTTATTGTGAAATGTGGCGTCAAGGTACAGCAGGTAGAGCTGACAGGATGGATTTCCAGTATAGTACTAATGCCACATCCTTAACTGATGGTACTTGGACAGATTTTGACTCACTTGACTGTGTTGGTGTTGATACGGGTGGTACTGGTGCCATAAACGGCAATACACAAAGGACCCTGGTCAATGGTACTATAACCGGACTCAACATAGTTAACGGTTCAACTTTCTGGTTGCGCTGGGGAACCTTCGATGCAAGTGGGGCTGACGACGGATTAGCCATTGACGACTTTGTAATGAACGAGTTTACCACTAACGCCGTTGCCCTCTCTGGTTTGAGCGTAACCTCGCCCTTCGCCGCTCTTGCCGTGGGGTTGGTGGCCGCTGTCGGCCTCGTCGTGCTCCGTAAGCGCAAGTAGCGTTTGCCGCCAGGATTTCGCTTTCCTCCCGCAGACACCTCGTCTGCGGGAGTTTTTTGTTGTCACGCGCAAAACCAGTTTGTAGTCCTATGCCGGTTCGTGGATGCCCTCGGGGTTGAATGCGACGTTGGTGCGGCCAATCGTCACAATGTGGCGGATGGGCGCGTGCGGAAAGGGCGAAGGCTTCACCTCCACTTTCGCGGTCCCGGCGATGATTTGTTCGCACGCTGTGATGGCATCGGGCAGGACGTCTTCGCCCAGGGGCTTTCCCAAAGGGCGGAAGTCGTAATGCCCGTTGTAGTAAGCGTCGTACTGTTGGTGCAGCATACCATACAGGCGTTGCAAATAGCCCAACGCTTTTTCGATGGAGGTGAAGTTCGGCGTGCCGGGCGCGCCGCCGCCCAGGCCGAGGTTACAGTTGCAGGCATCGCCCAGGAAGAGGAGGCGGGAGCTTTCATCCAGGAATGTGACCGATCCAGCCGTATGTCCAGGACACGCATACACGGTGACGCGGCGGTGGCCCAGGTCAATGGTTTGCTCATCCGCGAGGGGATACAGCGGCGGCTGCGGCCCCCATTCGGTGACGTCCACGGCAAGATCGTAGGGGTAATTGCCCTTCTCGCGCTCGGCAATCCTTCTGATGTACCAGAGACGTTCTTCGATGCTCAGGCCGATCATGCCGCCGGTGGCAAAGCCCGCCATATCCTGGGGATGGATGTAGGCGTTGTCGAAAGCGCCGGCGCCACCCACGTGATCCATGTGATTGTGGGTGTAGCAAACCATCAGCGGTTTGTCTGTCAGGGTGCGGATGAAGCCCTTCAGGTCGCCGATGCCGGTGCCGGTATCAATGACCATGGCTTTTTCATCGCCCACGATCAAGAAGATCGAGGCGCAATCAAATTCGCCAATTTCGTAAGTGTGCGGGGCAATCTCTGCATAAGGGAAAGCTTGCGTTTTTGTTTTCATGTTTTTTACCTCCGGGTTTCTGTCAACGTATTATACAGCCATACGCCGCACGCGCGTTGCGCATCCCCGGCATAAAGGTAGAATGTGAGACAGGATCATAGACAGCCCAGACAGGTTTTCCAAAATCTGTCTGATGGCTTAAGAAAGGATAAATACTGTGGAAAACCTGTACAAACGCTATAGCTTACTGTTGTTGGCCGCACTTGGCGCGCTGTGCTTGCTGCTTCCGTGGCGCGCCATCGCCGCCCCGCCCGCGCCCACCCCTTCCCCCGACGCCCTCCCCGACACCCTCTCCCTCTCCTCCTCTCCTCCCCCACTCCCCCACTCCCCCACTCCCCTCCTCCCCCACATCCCCACGCCCCTCCCCTCCCCCGTCTGGCGCATCGGTATCATCACCGACGGCATCTACACGCTGGATTACGCCACCCTCGCGGCGGCCGGCGTCCCCGTCACCGGGGCGGCGCTGGCGGACGTTCACCTGTTCTGGCGCGGGCAGGAGGTGGCGCTGGAAGCTGTCGGCACGGGCACGTTCGATCCTGGCGACGCGCTCATCTTCTACGGCGAGAAGTTCCACGGCAACCGCCAGGACGAGGAATACACCGACGAGAACGTCTACTGGCTCACCGTGGACGCCGCCGCGCCGGGCTTGCGAATGACAACGCGCGATGTGACTCCTACAGGGGCGCCGGCCGGCGTTTGTCGCGTCACGGCCGTCGCCGAACGGAATCTGCGCTACTGGGCGCGCGCCAGCACCAACCCCGGCACGCTGACGACGTGGTTCTGGGAGTACACCAACATCGCGCCGCCTACCGTCGTCACGCGCAGTTATCCCCTGGTCTTGCCGGCGCCGCTCACGACGGGCGATGCGGCAACATTGGTGGTGGAACTGGCCTCCTTCAACTACAACGATAGCGTCAATCCCGACCATCACGTGCGCCTGCTCTTCAACGGGACGGCGTTGGGTGATTTCTATTGGGATGGCAAGACCGGCTACGTCATCACGACGACGGTGCCGGCGGCCGCGCTGTTGACCGGCAACAATACGCTGCGCGTGGCTTACGTCACCGACGTGGGCCACCAATCGGTGTACTTCGACCGCGCCGAACTGACTTACCGCCAATCTCCTGTGGCGAGCAACGGGACGTTGGTGTGCGCGGCGCTGACGGACGCGACGGCCACGTACACCGTCACCAACTGGCCGGCCGGGGCGCGCCTGTACGATGTGAGCGATCCGCTGCGGCCTGTGGCACTTGTCAACGGCGGGGCAACCTTTGCGGATGCCGCGCCGGTTGGCACACGCTACCTGGCGGAAGTCCCACGCCCGGTCACCCCCACGCGCTACACGCCGGACGCCAGCCTGCTCGCGCCCTCCACGGGAGCAGATGAGATCATCATCGCGCCACGCCATTTCTTCGCCGCCTTGCAGCCGCTCGTGGCGCAGCGGCAAAGCCAGGGATTGCGCGTGCGGGTCGTCGCCGTGGAAGACATCTATCCACTGTTCAACGGCGGCGTCTTCCACCCGGAAGCGATTCGCGCGTTCGTCGCTTATGCGCACGCCACCTGGCCCGGCCCGGCAGTGAAGTACCTCTTCCTGGTGGGCGACGGCAACTTCAATTTCAAGGGCTACAACCCGGCCAGCTATGGCCCCTTCACCCCCACCTGGATTCCGCCGTACCGCGAGTTCGCCGATCCCAGCCAGGGCGACGTGCCGGTGGATAGCCGCTTTGGCGACGTGAACGGCGATGGTTTCCCGGAGGTCTACGTGGGCCGCCTTTCCGCCCAGACGGTGGATGAGGTGACCGCCTACGTGACGAAGGTGTTGGCCTACGAAGCGCAGCCGCCATCCGCCTGGCAACTGCACGCGCTGCTCGTCGCCGACAACGGCGAGACCAGCGACGAGGGCTTCGACAGCCAGTTAGAGCGGCTGCGGACGTTGTTCCCCACCGCGCTGACGACGCAGAGCATCTATATGGAAGCCTACTGCCCGCCGGCGCTGACGCCCTGTCCGGCGGCGACCGATGCCGTCACCCAGGCCTGGAACGCCGGCGCGGGCCTGCTGGTGTATTCGGGACACGGCTCCATTCACCGTTGGGCACACGAGCCGTTGATCTTCAACACGCACCTTGTTGCGCTCACCCAGACCACGGCGCTGCCCTTTCTGCTCTCTCTGGACTGCTGGGATGGCTACTGGATGTTTCCACCGCTGTATCCCAGCTTGCCGGGGCGGGATGTGCGCTCCATCGGCGAATGGGCGACGACGGTCTTGACAGAAACCGGCGCCATCGCTGCCTATGGGCCGGCAGGGTTGGCTTTTTCTTCCAGTGAGGAGACGATGGCGCGGGCGATGTTCCGCGCGGCGTTCCAGCAGGGCGTCTTTAACCTGGGCGAACTGACGCAGATTGGACGCCAGGCCATCCGCACTTCGCATGAAGCGCGCACCTATACCCTGCTCGGCGATCCGGCGCTGACCTTGCCGTGGTGGCTGCGACTGCGCCTCACGCCCGACGCGTTGACAGTACAGCCGGGTCAAACGATCGATCTGGCGCAGGCTTTGTTCCGCGAGGGCGACACGCGCTTTGGGCAGACCTTCACCGTTACACCGACGTGGACGGTGGATCAAGGGGTGGTGGATGCCTACGGCGTCTATACCGCGCCGGCAGACGCCGGCGCGCCCCTTACCGCGCAGTTGACCGGCCATCTTGGCCCGCTGACGGCCTCCGTGACCCTCACCATCGTTGGCCCGCCCACCGCCGTGGTTGTGTCGCCCGATCCGGTGGTCCTGTTTCCTGAGGAGACCACGTCGTTCACGGCGACGCTGGTGGATGCGTGGGGCAATCCGGCGGCGGTCCCGGCGACGCTGGTGTGGACAAGCGACATTGGCAGCATTGACGGGCAAGGCGTTTTCACAGCCTCTGCGCATGTCGGGGAAGGCTGGGTGACGGTCACGGCGACTGTGACAGAACCAACGCCGGTCGTTTTGGTTGGTCACGCGCGCGTTCACGTCCTGGCGTCTGCGCCGGCAGCGGTGGTCATCCAGCCGGACGCGGTACAGCTTCGCGTGGCCGAGTCTGCCCGCTTCACGGCGACGTTAGTGGATGCCTGGGGCAATCCGGTGGATATAGAGGCGACCACAACCTGGACGACAAACGCCGGCGTGGTGGATGCCAATGGCGTGTTCACGGCGGCAACCGCGCCGACGACGGGCTACGTCACGGCCACGTTCTCCTTCTGGATGAGCGCCGAGCCGCACGTCCTGGCTACCAGCGCGCCGGTGACGGTCACGGTTGGTCCGCCGGCCGCGTTGGTCGTCGAACCCGATCCGGTGGTCGCATACCCGGCAGAGACTGTGCAGTTCACCGCAACGGTCATGGACGCGTGGGGCAATCCGGTGGTGTTCACGGAGACCCTGGAGTGGGAAAGCGACATCGGTGCGATTGATGCCCAGGGACTGTTCACCGCGCCAACGCAGGTAAGCGACGGGTGGGTGACGGTGACGGCCTTCATTGCCGCCCCCGCGCCAGTCACCTTGACCGACCGCGCGCGCGTGTACGTCCGGGCGTCTGCGCCGGCAGCGGTGGTCATCCAGCCGGACGCGGTGCAGCTTCGCGTGGCCGAGTCTGCCCGCTTCACGGCGACGTTAGTGGATGCCTGGGGCAATCCGGTGGATATGGAAGCGACAACATTGTGGCAAACGGATGCTGGTGTGGTGGATGCGGGGGGTGTGTTCACCGCTGCGCTCCGTCCCGCCCTGGGGCATGTGACGGCAACGTTATCATTCTGGCTCGGCGCCGAACCGCGCGTCTTGACCGACAGCGTCCCGGTGACGGTGACGGCCGGCCCGCCGGTGCATCTCACCGTGCTGCCCAATCCGGTATCGCTTCAAGTGGGTGAGACGGCGCAGATGACGGCGACGCCCTATGATGCCTGGGACAATCCGACCGCGTTGACCGCCACCGTGTTGTGGAACAGTGACGTGGGCGTGATTGATGCGCGCGGGCTGTTCACGGCCCCTATGCAGGCGGCGACCGGGTGGATCACGGCGACACTGCCGATCAGCGATGGGACCAACACGATTTTGCTCTCCGGTGTGGCGCGGGTGGAGGTGAGCAAAACCAACATTTACCTCCCGCTGGTGCTACGGCAACAATAGGCGCGTGGCTGAAGCCCGCGCGCCAAAAGCGCAAAGCCCCTTTGAAAGGGGCTGTAACCAGCCCGCAGGGCTTTGCTCTTTTGGCCTGACTCTTCAGCGTCAGGTTTTCTGGACAAAATATATGACTGTGCCATAATGCCGTTGTTTAGTCCAGTCGTCTTGTAGTCTTGTAGTCCTGTAGTCTTGTAGTCTTGTAGTCCTGTAGTCCTGAGTCAGTCATTTTCGGACTATCTGACTGACGACTACTCGACTATCCGACTAACAACTATCTGACTGACGACTACTCGACTACCCGACTAACGACTATCTGACTAACGACTACTCGACTACCCGACTAACGACTATCCGACTATCAAGGAGATCACGTATGACGACATCAACGCAATCCGTATCCAAATCCTCACGGGGAAAGACGTTGTTCGCTCTGGCCTTCGGCTACTTCATAGACCAGGGCGAAGCGCAGATTATCTCCGTCCTCTTTCCCACCATTCAAAAGCTGTGGGCACTGGATTACCAGGCGCTAGGTCTGATTGGCACCATCCGTAGTCTGCTTCAGGCGCTCAGCGCGCCGTTGTGGGGCTACGCCGCCGACAAGCTGTCGCGCAAGCGCGTCATCATCTTCGGCACAGGACTGTGGGGCATCTGGACGCTCTTGTGCGGGTTCACGCAAAACTTCGGCCAACTGCTCGTCATCCGCGCCATCTCCG
>JAIOAS010000092.1:0-8281 GCA_019873725.1 Chloroflexota bacterium
TCCGGAGGCTTACGGGCTGGTCAACGACATCGCTATTGCGCCCGACGGCGCGGTTTGGGTGGTCACCGTCAACAGCATCGCCGTCTTCGCCAACGAACAATGGACGGTGTACGAAGAGGGCGCGGGTTTCGATGACAAGTATTTCTTCGAGAACATCGCCTTCGACAGCCGCGGCGATCCCTGGATCGTCTCAAGCGCCGGTCTCCATCAGCGCGACGGCCTGTTCTGGAAATTCTATCCGGGGCATAGTCTTTACACGCCGCAAAGCATCGTCGTGGATGCCCAGGATCGGGTCTGGGTCGGAACATTCAGCCAGGGGCTACAGCTCTACGAGAGGGGCAGTTGGCTCACGTTCACGCCGCAAAACAGCGCCCTCGCCAGTGACAACGTGAGCGCGCTGGCGGTTGACGCGGCGAATCGCCTCTGGGTGGGGACTGCGTGGGGACTGCACGTCGTTGATGGCGACACGTGGACGAGTTATCAGATGAGCAACAGCGAGCTACCCGACGACAACATCGTTGCCATTGCGGTCGCCGGCAACGGGCCGGCGCTGCCAACAGCGCAACAGAAAGCACCGGGCGCGCTCACCGGGCGGCTCGTCGCTGCCGATGGTACGCCGCTAGCAAATGTCGCTATTGAGGTGTGCGTCCAAACCATCTACAGCAGCTACAGCGGCGCAACGCCCTGTGAAGGGCATCCGTACACACGCGACGCCGTCAGCAATGCTGACGGCGTGTTCACGGTTGAAAATCTACCAACCGGGTTCTACAACCTGGCGGTTCAGACCGGCGATACCTGGATGCTCTATGCCAACACCCCATCCCGCCTGGCCTCTGAGCGGTTCCTCGTTCGGGCGGGGGAAATGACCGATTTAGGGGAAATCATTGTTGTTTCACAAGAGTAGCTTGAATATCCAATCCTGCGACGATATGCTCCAATACAGCACGTAACGTAGGAAGATGCTCATGAATCGTTCTCCAAACAATGAGCATATCCACGCCAAAGTAGAAATGGATGAGGCGGTCGCGCATTCCGGCCATCTCTTTCCACGGCACAGTGGGATATTGAACCCGAATGGATTCTGGAACAAATTTGGCAGCTTCACCGATGATTTCAAACTTTCGGATGACAGCACTGACGGTTTTGTCATCAGCCTGAAACTCAGTAAACGTCATTCCGGCTACAAAAGTCTGGATGCTATCAATGGCAGCCAGAATGTCTTTAAGATACAGAGCAGTGTCTCTCATATAACCACAGCTTCTTGAAGCACGTTCTCGCGGATTTCTGGACGCAAGGAGCGTCGCGGAACAACATCCACTTTGCAGTGGAATTGTTCTTCGAGATATTGACCCAACCCCACCAGTTCAAAGAGTGTAGCCGATTCATCGAAATCCACCAATACATCTATATCACTGGCAAGCGTGTGTGTCCCACGCGCGGCAGAGCCAAAAAGTGCCAGGCCCTCAACGCGGTAACGGTCAAGCAATTCCGGTTTGAGGTTGCGAAGTCGCGCCAAAATCTGCGCCGTACTAAACATTCTTTTATTCCCTCTAAAAATATACAGAATGTTGAGCGTTTACATGGACCACGGCTCGGCGTGAACATCCATTTCATCAGACCAGCGGCGTTGTAGTGCGGCGATCTCATCTACGATGTCCTGGGGAAGTGGGCGGATGTCCTCTTTAGCGGCGAGAAAAGCTTGCAGGTGTTCGAGACGCGCGGTGGCCCCGACGGTGGCGCGCACCTGCGGGAAGCTGTGGGCGAAGCGCACGCAGAACGTCGTCCAACTGGCGATGCCGGAACGCTCGAAGATGGGCGCGACTTCGACGGCGCGTTGGCGCAGGTAGTCCTTCCACGCCGCGCCGGGCACGTCTCGCAGCCAATGCACCGGGCCGCCGGAAACGGTGCGCATGGCGACAATCGGTTCGTCCCGTTCGATGAGCAAATCCCACAATTCATTGGAGGCGAAACGCTGCAAGGGGTTCAGGTAGAAGATGTAACCGTCCACAATGCCTTCTGGATAACCCGCGCGTAGCGCCTTGAGGGGCGTCTCCGACGTCCAGGGGAACACCTCGAGCACAAAACGTTTCACCAGGCCCTCATCTTGGAGACGGGCAAATTCGTCGTAGCACGGGCCGCCGGTGGCGAATTCCTCCGCCAGTTGCCCGCCCAGGCAGAGTTGCCCCAGGTCGAGACTGTCGATTCCAAGCTGGTCGAGGTGCAGGTGAACCATATCCCGCAGTTCCGCGATGGTGCTCCAGCCGAGTTTCACAATCAGCTTGGGGACGCGGGCGCGATCCTGATCGAAGGCGGCACGCAGGACCTTGAGCGCGTCGCCGTAGGTGTGGCTGGTGTGGAACCAGACGCCGGCATCCATCGCCGCGCGGGCAATAGACACACGATCGTCGAAGGGGATATGCTCATCGCCGAGGCGCGTTGTCCCGTAGATGTACGGGGAGAGATCGGTCAGCAGGTCCGACTTGTGAACGTAAACTATAGAGTGCACCATAAATTCCTCCAGGCAGAGTCAACGGATGGAACGGATTCTCCTTTGAATGTCGCGGTCGGCTAATCTCAATGCGCGCCAGGCTTCCTCAATGTGCGGCTTCATACAGCAGTGTTCCCTCCTTACGCGCCCAATACAACACTGTACCTGGTACCTGACTACGGCGTCCATATTCTGCTTCCGAATACACCAACACATCTACGCCTGCGCCAACATAACCAACGGCCTTACGCAGGTCAATCATCTCTGCATAGCGATTATCGACGCTTGGCTTAATGACCATAATATCCAGGTCAGAGTCTTCATCCGCGTCGCCGCGGCCGTATGACCCAAATAGAATCACGCGGCTAGGTTGCGCTTCAGCGACAATACGCCGAACAATCTCTTGTAAAATTTGTTCGTCAATCATTTATGCACTTCCCTGGTGGTCTTCTCAATACGCGCCTACTCTGCGTCCGCCTGTTAGACTCAGTAGATCTAATTTTGTTTGGTCTGGATCGCCTCCAAACCAGAACGGGGATCTGACGATCCCCTCGGAGCATTTTTGGATCTACTGAGACTCAGTAGATCCAATTTCGCTTGGTCTGGATCGCCAGATCCAGACCAGAACGGGGATCTGACGATTCCCTTGGAGCATTTTGGGATCTACTGAGTCTGTATCCGTTCAAATCCGGTGAATCCGTTGACACATTCAACAGGGATCTGACGAGCCCCTCGCAGCATTTTTGGATCGACTGAGACTATATCACCGTATTATCCGGTATCACTGCGCCCTTGGGAACAACGACAATGCCGTCGCGTACCACATAATTGTCGGTCTCCTCGTCCGGCATCCCCATGTGGTCGCGGATGACCACGTTGCGCCCGATGCGCACGTTTTTGTCCAAGATAGCGTTCTCGATAACACTGCCCCGCCCCACGCCGATGTCGGGCAGGCCCAGGCGCTGATTCTCGTCGATCTGCGCCAGCGATTCAAAGTCATCGGCTCCCATCATGACCACGCGATGCAGATGCGCGCCGCTATTGACGATACTCCGCAAGCCGATGACGCTGTCGGCGATGGCAGCATGATCCAACCGGCAGCCAGGCGCAATCCACACGCGCATCAGACTCGAATCGGTGATCCGGCTGCCCGGCAGGAAGCGCGGGCGCGTGTAGATAGGCCATTCCGCCGAGAAGAAATCGAACGGCGGATTGGTGCTGGTCAGTGCCAGGTTGGCGTCATAGAAAGCGCGGATGGTCCCGATATCCGCCCAGTAACCTTCAAAAGGATAGGCAAAGACGCGCAGCCCTTTCGCAATCGCCGCCGGGATAATGTCCTTGCCGAAATCAGGACCGGTCTCGCTACGCAACAAGTCACCCAGGGTCTTGGTGCGGAAGACGTAGATGCCCATCGAAGCCATGTAGGGTTTCTCGCCTTCCAGACTCTCAAGGCCGGCCAGTTGATCCAAAGGCGGCTTTTCACGGAAAGCCTGAATACGCCCTTCTTTGTCTGCCTGCAAGATACCCAACTCCGGCGCATCCTCGGCCTTGACGGGATTGACAGCGATGGTGATATCCGCTTCATGGACGCCATGAAAGCGGACGAACTCGGCATAATCCATACGATAAAGGTGATCGCCGGCGAGAATCAGAATATCGCGCGGGCTGGGAACCTGGAGCTGGAAGAGCTGTTTGCGCAACGCATCCGCCGTCCCCTGATACCAGGATTTGTTCACCGGCGTCTGTTCCGCCGCCAGAATCCGCACCCAGCCACCGGAGAAATTGTCGAACTGGTAGGTGCGTACAACATGCCGATGCAAGGAGACAGAATTATATTGCGTGAGCACGTAAATGCGATTCACGCCAGAGTGGATACAGTTGCTGATGGGAATGTCGATCAGCCGGTAATATCCCGCCAATGGCACCGCCGGTTTAGCGCGCAGTTTAGTTAATGGATAAAGTCTGTTGCCTGCGCCTCCCCCCATAATGACAGCCAGGACGTCTTTCATAAAGCTTAGCATAAGCCGACCCCCCTTGATGTTAGAAATGTCCCCCCCAGTTATGCTCTTATTATAGTAACAGGCGCGAAATAAAGCAACACACATTTGCATGTTTTCCTATAGAATATTGACAGATGGGGAGATCGGGTTATAGTTTGGCAGTGATGGAACATACGCAAACCCCCCAGATAAGATCACGCCGCCCCTGGCTGCTTCTGGCGCTCATTATGGCGCTGGCGTTTATTCTGCGGCTTGAACGCCCCACGCTGGCCGAGTTCAAACGCGACGAAGCCACCGTCGCGCGATTGGCGCAGGCGATTGCCTACGAGGGCTACCTCCCGGCAGTCGGCGTAGACGCCTCGATGGGCATCGCCAACTTCCCTCTCACGCTGTATCTGATGGCGCTACCTATCCGGCTATGGCCTGATCCGCTCGCGGCGGTGCTCTTCACAATGTTGCTCAACGCGCTGGCTGTGTGGGGCTGCTACATGCTGGGAAAGGCCTATTTCGGCACACGCGTCGGCTTGATCGCTGCGCTGCTCTTCGCCGTCAATCCCTGGGCGGTGCTCTACGCCCGCAAAATCTGGTGCCAGAACATGCCCTGGGCTACGCTGATCTTCTTCGCCGCGATGTTCGCGACATTCGTCGAAGGACGGCGCTGGTTTCTGGTGCTCGCGTGTGTGAGCGGCGCAGCTATGATCGGCCTGCACCTCAGTGGATTAGCAGCCATCCCCATCCTCGGGCTGGCAATTTTGCTGTACCGGGACCGGGTTTCGCTCAAAGTTCTGGTAGTGGGCATGCTGGCAGCGCTCATCACCGTCAGTCCATATATCCTCCACGACGCGCAAAATGGATGGGAGAACGTTCGCGGCGTCTTCAATTATGCCGGCGGGTCGGGCACGTTCTCGTGGGATGCAATTCGCTACGCTTTTACGATCGCGGGCAGCTATGGAATTCCGGGACAGGCCGGAGCGTTCCACGCACAGTTCGAGAAAAGCGTGCTCAATCTCTGGTGGATGAACCACGCGATGACGGGGCTGATCGTCCTGGGAATCGTCTACGCGCTGGTGCAGGCGTTCCGCGGTGAGACTCAAAAACAGCGGCGCAGCTTCGGCCTGCTGCTGTTGTGGTTTTGCGTTCCCATTGCGTTGCAGCTACGCCCCAGCACAGCGACTCAACCCCATTATTTCATTATGCTGTACCCGACACAATTTCTCTTCGTCGCCATTCTGCTCTCACAAGGATTAAAACGTCTACCACGGCACCAACTATCCCTCGGTGCGATCAAGTTCACGCTTCCGGGAGCGGTGTTGATCGCAGGACTGCTCCTGTGGAGTGGCTGGCAGATCTCCGTGATCCACCAACAACGCGTGTATATGACCGAACATCCTGCAACCGGCGGATACGGTATCCCTTTGCGCTACACCCGCGCGGCAGCGCAGCATGCGAAAGCCCTGGCCGATGGCACGGAGATCATCGTCATCGGTGAAAGCGCCCGCCCATTTATGACCGAGACGCCGACCGTCTTCGAGGCACTGCTCTTTGGGACACCGCATCGCTTCACCGACGGGCGCGCGGCGCTGCCTGTCCCCGAAGGTGAGCGTACTGTCTATCTGGTCGGCCCGCTTTACGACGACGCGGGCGGCGCCCTCGCACCGGTGCTCGAACGGTTAGCGGCATGGGAATCCGTCACCGCTGGGCCGGTCACGCGATTGGCAGACGGGGTGACGTACCGCACCTTCGTCCGCGCGGGTGTAAACCGCGACGACGTGATCGCGGGGATGCAGCCATTGGCAGCAGGCATTCCGTTCGCCAACAACGTCGTCTTCGCGGCTTACGAAGCGCCGGAGATGGCGACGGCAGGCCAAGAGGCGGAAATCTGGCTGGCGTGGTGGCTGCGTGGACTGCCGCCGGCAGACGTGGACTATCACTTCACGGTACAACTGCTGGATGAAAGCGGCGCTCTGCGCGCGCAGAACGATCACGTAGGCTTCCCGGCGGACTATTGGCAGACGGGCGACCTCGTCCTGAGCCGGTTTAGCATCCCCATCCCGGCGGACATCGAAGCAGGCCGCTATCAACTCCGCGCCGGGATGTACAGCTTCCCGGATATCACCAACGTAGCGGTCGTCAATCACCAGGGGACGCCGGTTGA
Organism: Chloroflexota bacterium; assembly: GCA_019873725.1. Taxonomy (GTDB): domain Bacteria; phylum Chloroflexota; class Anaerolineae; order B4-G1; family SLSP01; genus DSWT01. Next base: position 6,644 of record JAIOAS010000092.1, read on the forward strand.
TGACGGTGTAAGCCTGGGCACAGTCGAAATCACGACTGTGCCCTGAAAATAAACGCAAAACGGTAGACAAGGTTTCCCCCGTCTACCGTCTCCTGTTTACCGTCTACTTTCAATGCTTATGCGGATGCGGATCGGGCGCAGCGGCGATCACACTGCCGACGACATCCACGAGTGGGCCAAATTCGCCGTTGGTGTAGGCTTCGATCTGCCCGGCATCACCGAGGCGCGCCATCTCCGGATCGATGCCCAGCTTGCCCAGGAAGCGCGTGCTGAAGGCGTTCGCCATTTCCTCCGAGTTACCCTTGCCAAACAGCTCGAAACGCTCGCCGCACTTCGGGCAGGTGACATAGCTCATGTTCTCCACCACGCCGATGAGCGGGATGTTCAGGTGCCCGGCCATGTTGGCGGCTTTGCGCACCACCATTTCCGCCAAGTCCTGCGGGGACGTGACCAGCACGATGCCCGTGACCGGCAACCCTTGCATCACGGTCAGCGCGGCGTCGGACGTACCGGGCGGCATATCGACCACCAACACATCCAGGTCGCCCCAGAAGACGTCGCTCCAGAACTGGTTGATCGCGCTGGTGATCAGCGGACCGCGCCAGATGACGGCGTCAGCTTCGTTTTGCAGCATCAGGTTGATCGACATGAGCTTGATACCGCCCGCTGTCTGCGGCGGCATGATGCCCAACGGCGACGTCGTCGGGGCTTCACGGACGCCGAACAACTTGGGGATGCTCGGCCCGGTGATGTCGGCATCCAGCACGCCGACGCGCAAGCCTTTGTGCCGCAGCCCCACGGCGATCATCGCCGCCACCGTGGACTTGCCCACGCCGCCTTTGCCGCTCATCACGGCGATCACCGTCTTTACCCGGTTGAGATTCCCGGCAGGGAAGTTGGCCTGCTGCTGGCGGGAAGCCTGTAACACCTCGCGCAAGCGCGCTTTCTCCTCTTCGTTCATCGCCGTCAGAGCAATTTCCACGTCCAGTCCTTCTTCCAGAGCGTCCACCGCTTTCGCCGCATCTGAGGCGATGCTGTCTTGCAACGGGCAATTCGCTACCGTCAGCGCAATCGTCACCTTGATGTGTTTGCCCCGGATACGCACCTGGCGTACCATGCCCAAATCGACGATATTGCGCCGCAGTTCGGGGTCTATCACCTGGCGCAGGGCGTCCATCACTTGTTTTTCGGTTATCACGTAAACCTCCTCCAAAAAATAAACCACGAATCCGCACGAATTTTCACGAAAGGATCAAATTCGTGCAAATTCGTGAAGATTCGTGGTAAGCGATTCTCCCATCAAACGGCCTGGGCTGCCGCGCGTGCGTGCGCGTCTCTGGTTTCGGCCTGCTCTTCCTCACCGGGTTTCACTTCCCAGATGCGATCCGGGGCCACCAGCCGGTCGGTGTACAAGACACCGTTGCAGTGATCGATTTCGTGTTGGAAGACGCGCGCCAGGTAGCCACGCGGGCGAAAGCGGAACGGTTTGCCATAGCGATCCAACCCCCGCACAACGATTTCCGTCGCGCGCTCGACTTCGCCTGCGTAGCCGGGGACAGAAAGACAGCCTTCCACACCGACTTCGGTTTCTCTGCCGGTCTTGACGATTTCCGGATTGAGCACGACGAAAAGCTTGCC
>JAIOAS010000092.1:8810-18073 GCA_019873725.1 Chloroflexota bacterium
GCTTCGCGCCGCGCTTCGCGCAGTAGCAACGGTTTTTGCTCGACCAGAATGACGTGGCTGGGCGTAAGCTGCACGTAGTCGTTGCGCCAGTCTTCGACAAACCATAGCAAGACTCCCAGCAGGATAGCTTCCAAAATCAGCCAGGCCACCAGCCACGAGGTAAAATGGCTATTCCCCGCCTCCCTGAGGTTGCTCAGGAACACGCCGCCGCCAATGGTCAGGGCCAGCAAGGGGATGAAAATCGCCATATAGCGCACCAGGCCAAGCAGCCAAAAACGGCGCAGGACGATCGTGCCGCCGTCATCTGTTTCCACCCACGAGGGCGGAAAGAGATACTCCCACAGCCAGCTAAACGTCAACAGCATCCATAGGCGACGCGGGCGCGACTTTGGGGGCAACGTCTTACTTGGCGGTGGCGAGATGGCTTTCTCGATTTGCAAACGGCGCGCCAGCAGATCGCGGATCTGCCCACGGGAGCGGAGCAGGTCACGCGCCTTCGAACGTTCGATCTGTTGGAAGATCATCGTCCGCAAATGCGCCGGGCTGGGGATATTGTCGATGTCAATGTCCACCGTTTCGCCGGCGGTCTGCAAGACCAGATTGCCGTAATCGAGGACGTTGGCCGTCAACCCCGCCCGTACTTCGTAGATGTCCTGAATGGTGTCCAGAGCACATTCCTCAGAATGGACATCGAAAGGCCAATCACGCTCGATATGGACGACACGCTGCGTCGTCAAGACAAAGTAATCGTCGCGCCAGTTCAAATACTGCCAGGCCACTACCCCTATCGAGGCAATGACGGGGATCGCCACCACCACCGCAAAAGCTGACCCTATCAACGTTCCTCTCGCCGATAGATAAGAGAGTGCGGGTGTCAGCAGCGCGAAAAAGAGCAACGGCACGATGATCTGGCGGAACAGGCGCGTCCAATGGCGATGCGCCACAAAAACAACCCATTCGTCATCGCGCAGCCAATTGAACTTTTGCACTTTGCGGCGCGCATCGACAAGCTCTGATACGCTCAATCGATTCCACCAGCGCGGATATTGTTCGAGAAGCGCCGTGAAATCGTCGCGCAGCAGGTAGAGCACCCGCGCCTGACCATCGGCGGTCGCCAGTACGTCGTGGAAGTCACCCACGAACAATCCCGTTTCGCCGGCAACATCACCGACCGACAACCATCCTACCTCTTTGACCAGACCATCGGGGTCAATCTTGGTGAGCTGAATGCGCCCTTCTAGCACCAGGAGCAGACGGTCGGAAATCTCACCCTGGCGGAAAAGCCATTCACCATTCCCATAGACCTGGTCATGCACAAAAGGCACAATCCTGTACAGCTCGTCTTCCCAGCGTTCGGCACGGAAGTTTTGAAACAAGGGAATTGTTTCCAGAAAGCCGACGATCCGCGAGGGTTGCAGTGGCCCCGGCAGGTGTTCTCGCAGGTAGGGACTCTGGTCATAGATTTTGACCAGTTCACGGAAAAGCAGGTATATGAGGCGCGTGTTCTCCACAGCGATGGCGTTCACGCCTTGAAGCTGCTGCACCACCAGGTCCGTGCGCCCGAACATCTCGCCGGCTTTGCGCTCTGCGATCTGGGTCACATTGCCCAGCTCATCCACGCGGGTCAGCCGGACTTTTCCCTCCAAGATGATGCACAGGCGATCCGGCGTCTGCTCCTGGCTGATGATCCGTTCTCCCGGCTCATACACCCGCTCACGCACATAAGGAACCATGCGCATAAGCGCGTCCTCACCGGCAGTGCCGCTAAGGGATTGAAACAGCGGGACTTTCTTGAGCTGCGCCAGAACGTCTTTCGCTTCCATATCGTTAGCCTCACCCCCATTATACTACAGGCTTCATTTCACCGGGGTCACGCCCTTCTTGAGGATGATGTTGCCATATTTGGCCGTCTCGCCCGTCATCACGACGGCGAATGCCTGTTTGGTGCGTTCGTAAAAAGCGAAACGTTCGATACGGACGATGGGCGGCGTCCCAGGCCAATGACGGTCGATGGCAGCGCGGTAGCTGGCTTCCACGGCGAGATCGAGCGTATCCCCCGGGACGGGCGCCATCATCATCACCGGACTATCCACGTAGGTATCCAGGACAAACAGCGGCAGAATCGCATCGAGTAAATCGGCGATCCGCAAGCCATCGGCGCGTAACACACGGGCGTTACAACTCTCGCCGGGGAAATGCGCGTCCGCCAGAACAATCTCGTCGCCGTGCCCCATCCGGCAGAGTAGCGCGAGCAAATCAGGGCTAAGTAAAGGGGAAATCCCAACTAACATAAGAGAGCCTCCTTGAGTTAAGAGTTAAGAAATGAAAGAGCGAATCAGCGAACGACCTGACAACTTAACCACCCCACCACCCTAAAACGGCGCACCGGTTTCCAGGTCCCAGCCGTATTCGGCGTAGGCGCCCGCCAGGAGCGCATCCAGGTCGGGCACGTGGCCCTCGGTGCCGCCATCGAGCGGTTGACGCAGCAATGCCGGCATCTGCTCATCCGCCCGCGTGAGTCCACGCCGCAGATTGAGCTGCCGCTTGAGCGTGAGGATGCGCTTGCCGAGCGGCAGCAGATCGTCTACCGCGAGGTTCCAACCGGTAACGGCGTTCAGCGCCGCCAGCACCCGTTCCACGCCGGGATTCTGAAACTGGCACAGGATCAGCGCATTGTACAGGGTGCGCCATGCCTGCTGGCGCGCTGCGATGCGGCCTTTTTCCTCCGAGGACTCAAAGCGCTCGCCCGGCGTGATGCCCAACTCGTAAGCCGGCCCCTGCCCGGTATCCACGCCGTACATATCGCCCTGCATGTGACACGCACCGCGCGGTGAAAGCGCGTACACCGCCGCCATCCCGCTGAATGCGCGTGGGTCGTGCATCGGCACTTCCAGCCTGTTGACCGTGACCGCCAGCTCCGGCACGCCGAAATGTTTCGCCAGGGCATAACTGCCGTCGGCAAGCAGTGCGCCGAAGCCTTCGCGGTTCGCCATCATGCCGAGCAACCGGTGGAACATCGCGGCGTCACCGTAGCGAATCTCCAGCCCGCCGGTGTCCTCCGGTGTGAGCACGCCACGCTCGAATAGCTCGCAGACCAGCGCAATCGTCGCGCCTGCGCTGATGGTGTCCAACCCGTAAACGTTGCACAGATGCCCGGCGTAAATTACAGCTTCCTGATCGGCCACCATCACCAGCGAGCCAAGCGCACCAAGCGTCTCGTACTCGGGGCCATCAACCTTATCCACGCCGTAGGATGGCGCGCGGGTCTCCCGCCCACAGGCGATGGGGCAGCGATAGCAGGCCAGGGTACGATTCTGGAAAGCGTCAAGCATCAGGATGCCGGACAGGTTGCTGCCCTCGTCCCACGCATCCTGTTGATAGTAGCGGATGGGCATATCGCCGTACATCAATGCCATGTCCACGTAACCGGCAGTGCCTGCCATTTGAATAGACATGGCGGCCATATCCTCTTGCAGACCATCGACGATGGCCTTCGAGAGCGCATTGAGCGCCTTCGCGTCGGCGACCGGCACCCTGGCCTTGCCGCGCACGCCGATGGCTTTGAGCTTCTTTGCCCCCATCACCGCGCCCATGCCGGTGCGGGCAGCGGCTCGCCCGTGATCGTTCATTATCGCAGCCATCGCCGCCAGATGCTCGCCGGCCTGGCCGATGCAGGCCACACGCGCGCGGCTTTCGCCCATCAACCCGCGAACGCATTTCTGCGTCGCGTAGCTATCCAACCCCCACAGGTCAGTGGCTTCGTAGAGGATCGCTTCACCTTCGATGATAGAAAGCCAAACGGGGCAATCGGATTTGCCGGTGATGACGATGCCATCGTAACCTGCAAAGCGCAGCTCCGGCCCGAAGAAGCCGCCGCCGTTCGCCTCGCCCCACAGCCCGGTCGCCGGCGAGAGCGCGCCCACGCTGTAACGTCCCGCCGAAGGCATCGCCGTACCCACCAGCGGCCCGGTCATGAAGATAAGCGGATTCTCCGGCCCCAGCGGATCGGTCTCCGCCGTAACCAGATCGGCGGCATAACGCGCTGCCAGCCCACTCCCGCCGACGAATTCGCGGGCATAAGCCTCGTTCAGCGGCTCATCCCACACTGTCCCCGCCGTCAAATCCATGCGCAAGATTTTCCCCATATAACCGTGCATGATTGTCTCCTATCGAATCACGAATCATGAAGCGTGATTCGCCTTTCCTGATCCATGATTCAAAAATCAATCACCTTGCCGTCGTAGGCGTACTCGAAGAGACGCTGTAAGTCGTCGTAGTCGGGACTGCGGGCAGCGGTCATCATCGAGGCATCGTTGAAGGCGCGTTCCATCAGGTCATCGATGCGCGCGGCGAACGTCTCGCGGTCGATGCCCAGCGCAGCGATGCTGGTAGGGCTGTCGATGCTGTCGCAGAGATGGCGGATCTCGGCGGCCAGACGCCGCGCCGCCTCCAGATCATCGTCGCAGCCACAGCCGAGCAAGCGCGCCACATCCGCAAAACGCTCCGGCGCTTCGGCGGCGATGTACTCAATCGTATACGGGAGCAGCAGGCCCACCGCGCGCCCGTGCGGGATATGGAACACCGCGCCGAGCGCATGCCCGGTCGCGTGCGCCATCGACGCCAGCGAGTTGCCAAAGCCCAACCCGGCGACGGTCGCCGCGTTGTGCATCCGCTCGCGGGCTTCCGCGTCGCTGCCATCGGCGACGGCGCGCGGCAGGTAGGTAAAGATTTTCTTCGCCGCATCAAGGCACAGACCGTCGGTCAGATCGGTGTGCCAGGTGCAGGTGTAGCCTTCGATGGCATGCGTGAGGGCATCCAGGCCGGTGTCGGCAGTCAGACGGGGCGGCATCCCCATCACCATCACCGGATCGACGATGGCAAGGTCGGCGATGTTTTCGCGGTTGCCCAGGCTCATCTTGCGCTGCTCGGCGGTATCCGTGAGGACAATGGCCCATGTCACCTCAGAGCCGGTGCCGCTGGTGGTGGGGATGGTGATCAGGCGCGCTTTGCGACGCAGGTTCAGGTCCACCATCGGGTTGATGTCCGCCGGTTCCAGGTCGGGTCGCTCGTACAAGATCCAAATGGCTTTTGCCGCATCCATCACCGAACCGCCGCCCACGGCGATGATCCAGTCCGGCTCGTATTCCAGCGCCACACGCGCGCCCGCACGGGCCGTTTCGGTGCTGGGATCAGGCTCCACGGCGTCGAATACGCGCCACGCGAGGCCGGCCTTACGCAGGTGCGCCGTCACCGTATCCACCAACCCCACCCGCGCCACGTTCACGTCGGTCACAAGCAGCGCCCGCGCGCCCTTGACCTCATCCAGCGCATCCAGCGCCCCCTCGCCAAACACAATCTGCGGAGAAACAAAATACCACATCGTCACCCTCCGGGTTAGTCAAATAGTCGTTAGTCGGATAGTCGTTAGTCGGATAGTCGTTAGTCGGATAGTCGTTAGTCGAATAGTCGTTAGTCGAATGGAGAAAAATCCGTTAGAATCCGTTCAATCCGTTACAAATGGCTGACCGCTGAAAGCTGATAGCTAATCGCCGAAATCGGTCGGGATGAGTTTGGTGCAGGCGATGATCTCTTTGGCGGCTTTGGGATAGCGCATAATCATTTTCATATCGCCCTGAAGTTTGAGGCGGCGGGTCATCATCCCCTGAATGGGATCGAGCTTCCCCTCGATGACCTTGCGCCAGGAACTAAACGGCGCACTGATGACGTACCCGGCTTCTTTTTCGTCCGGGCTACTCACCTGCATCGCGGCGGGGCTTTTGCCGTGATAGAGACCCAGGTAGAGATAGGCAGTCTCCGAAAAAGCCTCATCCGGCTCAATGATGAAGACAAAGTCTCCCTCCCAGTTCTTGGCCGATTGTTCGTAGGAAGGGCTGGCATTGAGGTGCTCACTGAGCTGTTTGATCCACGCATCCGAAGGGAATTTGATACCTGTCATCGTTATGCTCCTCTTTGTATTTTGAGATGTGATAAGTTTACGGACTCTACGGCTTCATTGATCCCGTACAGGGTGGCAGGGTGAAGGCATTATCGGGAAGCAACGTATTCGCCTCAACAACCGCCTTCCACCGCTCACCCAGCCCAGGATCCCATACCCCTAACGCGACTTTTCCATCGAACGTGGTCATTCCACGCAGGATGCGCACTTCCTGTATCCGCTCGCCGGGTTGCCAGGCGGCGATGGGATAGAGACCACGTAGCGCATCGCCATCCATCTGCGTGACAAGCGTACCGTCGGGACCGATCCAGTGTGTGAAAATCGTGGGATTGCCGGATACCGGCCCCCAAACCTGCCACTCCAACGCGACGGCAAGCTCGCCCGCGCCTGTCCAATGACACTCCGCGGCACTGAGAATGACCGCCCCACCAAACGTAACCAACGGCACGCCTGATCCGCCACCGGTGTGAATGGCGCCTGCTACTGACAGTGTAGCCCGGTGAGCCGTATAGTCAACTACGAGTACACGCGTCGCAGCACGTAAATCGTCCGGTGAGACGAAGGGATCGGCTAACTCAAGCGTATAGGGAAGTCCTGAGGGCAAAATCAAGCCCATAGAACGCGCTTTGAAATCGCGGGCGACATCACTATGGACGGCGACGAACATCTCCCCACTGGTAGGGGGCGGAATGGGAATCATGCCTTCATGCATCAGCGGGTAAACGCGGCGCTCCGGGGTCACCCGGCCCGGCAGGTTGATCACCAGCGTGCCCGGCGTTGCTTCCGCCTCGGCGACCGTTTCCCAGAGCACATCGCCTACCATACGGTGCATGGCCGTGACTTCGCGCACGAACACCCATGCCGGCAACAACACCACCGCCAGCAGAAGCACCTGGAGCGCACGGCTAATCCCCGGCGAGCGTGACGCCACACCTATGCCCGCGATGGTCAATCCCCACAGCAGCGCCACGCCGACCGCCGCCGGGTAGAAGGTCCGCCCAGGATCGCGGAACCAGTTGAACGCCTGGGTCGCTAACGGCATCACGCTCCACAACAATACCCATCCCATCGCAAAGAGGAACCAACGGCCCTGCCCCAACCGTACATTGAGGTACGCAAGACCCGCCAGGGCCGCCACGCCCAATAACGTCATCAACAAAATGTCGCTCAGTCCCAAAAGGCCGCTGCCCAGGACAGGCAACTGCGCCAGGGGGTAGGTCAGGCATTGTAAGAGCGCCACGATGTTATACCAGGGATGCAAGCCGGTCAGCAACTGCGTCGGAACCTCGCTGGAAACCAGGAAGATAATGGTCAACGGTATGGCAGAGGCAACAAAATGTACAGCCACCCAGCGCGAATAGGGACGTCCCCTCAGCAACAACTCTGCCAACAAGATGCCACCCGCTGCCACAACACCCGCTTCCCACACCAGCCCCGCCATCAGCGTACACAGCGCACTACAAAGATGCAGCACCGGACGGTCACACGCTCGCGCCTCCAGGTAAAGCAACAAGGCGCTTAAACTCAGGCCCGTGACCAGCGGGTAAGAAATCGAGCTGACCCAAAGGACGACGTTTGGCGCAAAGGGGAAAAGCACAAACAGCACAGCGGCTATAAGGCCGACATAGCGCGGATAAGGACTCCAGCGCGCGAACAATAGCCCGGTCAGTGTCGCGCAGACAGCGTGACCGACCAGATTCAATCCATAGAGCACAGGTGGCGAAAGTGTGTGCGTCAACAGGTAAATCACACGCAGCACAACAAACTGCAAAGGACGCCAATCGCCATAGAGGTTGAGACTATGCCAGTAAGCCAGCAGCGGCGTTTCCTTGATCCAGGGAATAAGCTGTAAATCGTCGGCGTAGAAAGGCAAATGCAACGCATCACCGTAGACCAGCAGGGTCAAGAGAGTCGTCACAACCAGCGCAGTGCCTCCGAACGTGATCCAGACATTGCGGTTTTGAGAATCCGACGTTGAGAGCGTCAACATATTTTGAAACAAGGATGCAGCCCGCCCCATCTTTTCCTGTCTTCAGTGCGTCGATGTCGAAGCGACCCAATGTACGGTTTGCCCGGACGTGCGCGAGCGTTCAGGGTTTATCGTTTGCTCATCATGCCACCCGCGCGGCGGTGGCGGACGGCGACGATCTCGGCGAGAATGGAAAGCGCAATCATCGCCGGTTCTTTGCCGCCAATATCCAGTCCAACAGGGCCATAAATGCGGGCTAAATCCTGCTCCGTAAACCCTGCTTCGACCAGGCTTGCCCGGCGGTCGGCCTGGGTTTTGCGACTGCCCAGAAAGCCGATGTAGAAAGCGTCGCTGCGCAGCGCCAGCTTGAGGGCGGGCACATCGAACTTGGCATCGTGAAAGAGGACGACGACGGCGTGACTCACGCCGAAATCCTCCGGCTTGAACACGTCCTGCGGCCACCCGAAGCGCGTCTCCACGTCGGGGAAACGTTCCTCGCGCAAGAAAGCGCGCCGCGCATCGCTCACGATGACCGCGAAATCCAGCACGCGCGCCAGTTTTGCCAACGGAACGGCGATGTCCGTCGCGCCGAAAATGACGAGTGTGGGCGGCGGCGCGATCACCTCGATAAAAAATTCGCCTTGCGGGTAACTGTGCTTCTGAGCATACGGGCCGGGCCAGGCCGCAGCGATGTCCATCAGCACCATGCCGTCCAGGTCAGAATCGCCCAGCGTGCCGAGCGTCACACCATCGGCAGTGTGAAGGAGGTGCAGCGGCGGCTTAGCCGCATCGATCCGCGAAACGAAAGCCACCGGACGACGGGCCTCGACCTCCGCCATCAAGCGTGCGTGGAGTGGTGTCCACCGCTCGACCAGTACGTCAATCGCACCGCCGCACGATAGACCCGCGCCCCATGCCTGTTCGTCGCTGATGCCGAAACTGGGGCGCAGCAGATTGGCTTTCCCGGTCAACACAGCCTCCATCTCGGCGATCACGTCGCCATCGACGCAGCCACTGCTCACCGAGCCGGCCACGTCGCCCTCGGCGGTGATGACCATCCGCGTCCCCGCCGGACGCAGCGACGATCCACGGGTCTCCACAATCGTTGCCAGCGCGAAGTCCGTTTTCCCGGCCTCCTGCCAGCGTTTCACATCCGCCATAATATCACGCATAGTATCACCTCTAGAACAGTCAGCAGATTAATCGGGTTTAGCAGATTAAGGATTCACAAATCTGCTTAATCTGCTAAATCTGCTGACAAACTTTCACTTAGGGTTTGGCTTGCCCCATGTGTAGGAACGCAAGGTTCCGTCGGCGAAGACACGCACGACTTCAAAG
>JAIOAS010000093.1 GCA_019873725.1 Chloroflexota bacterium
ATACCAGGGTGCTGTTTTTGTCACTTTCAGTATCCTAACCTCGGATCGTGGGATTGCAACCCCCCCTATAGTCCCCCCAAAAAGGGCCTTTTTTGACCTCCCAGGGCCAAATCGGGGCTCCTAGAGGCCTACAGAGGGCGTTTTTCCGCGGGTGGTTTTGGTCTTCGGTTGTTAATGTGCAATTCTATCGCAAATCGGTTTTTGCGCAAAAAAGGGCCTCATTTGCGACGGCCGCCGGGCAAAAAGAAGATCGCCCGCTCTCGCCGCTCGCCTTCACACCACGTCGTTGCAGAAGCGCCGGAACTCGCAGATCACGCATTTGCCGCGCTTCTTGGGCGGCGCGGGCATCCGCTCGTACAGGGCAATATCCCTCATGGCTTCCACGGCCCGGCGGACGCGGTCGCGCAGGTCGGGCGTGAGGTCAATCTGCCGCGCCCGCCGCGACGGGATGAGGTACAGGAATCCCCGCCGCGACGGGATGCCCCACGCCTCCTCCAGGAGCATCCCGTAGGCGACGACCTGGAGCGCGAAGTGCGTTACGATGCGCCCGGGCGTCAGTTTGTAATCCACAGGGATGGCTTCCATGGCGCCCTCGGCATTGTCGTCGGTTCGGATGGCCATGTCCAGGCGCCCGCGCAGGCCCAGGCGCTCGGAGTACAGGGCGACGTCAAAGAAGCGTTCGCCCCGCCTGAGGCCGTAGGCGCGCAGCGACCGGCGCTGTTCCCGCGCGTGTTCGGCCCGCCCTTCTTCGGTGCCCATCTGCATCTTGAAGGTGGTAGGCCGGACTTTGGGCAGGCACTGGTGGTAGTACACGATGCGCGGGCAGAAGAAGTATTGCTTCAGGTCGCTGACCCGGAAGGTGAGTCCTTCTTCTTGGGTTTCTGCACCCATACCTGCCTCTTGGCCCAGCAGCGTTCGCAGATGGGGAAGATTTGGATGTTGAGTTCTTTCTTCCCCGCGCGCTTCTTGATTTTCATCAGGAGTTCTTCCTGATGGGACGGCGCCAGCGGCCCCAGGAACGCCGAGAACTGGATGCGCTGGAGTCCGTAGTCCAGGCAGATGTCGGCGACCTTGGCGCGCAGGCGGTCGTCGGGGATGTCGTAGACGACGATGGTGTTCACCCCCGTGCCCCTACCTGCTTTACCGTGATCTGAATCTGGCCAAAGCCCTTGGAGCGATAGCCGCCAATGGCCCCAATACCCTCCAGTCGCTTGACGATCAACTCGTCTAGGATTCGCTCGGCCGACCAGTCCCCAGATTGCAACCACTGATCCGGGGTCTTGTCGTTGGCCAGTCGGCGCGGCTGCCCAAAGGTCCACCCTCGGAGGTCGTCGCTCCTCAGCACCGTAAGCGAGCCCTTGAACTGGGCGCCCTCGCGCACCAACTCATAGGGCCGGTTTGTGCCATGGGCGATCGTCCCCTTCGCGCGGTCTATCCGGCCGGAGTAGAGGGCATCGGCTTGTTCCTCTGAGACGAGGAACGAGACCTGGACAAAACCGGTGAGGCCCTGGGCGCCGAGCAGGTAGCAGACCGGGCAGATGCCATACTTGCTAGGATAGACGCACCCGCTACGGACCTTCCTATCCTCGTCGGAGGTCTTCCGGTACTTGCCCTTGGCGATGAGCGAGGCTTCCTCGCCCGAAACGTCCCCCGCCGATGCCATGCAAGGCTGGAGTGCAAGGTGTTCCTGGGGCCAGCGCTGGTTCTTTGCGTCATAGTATGTGTCAATGAGGTATCGCTCTATCTGGTGGCGCAAAGCACCCTTGAGCGATGGGCCCGGAATAACCAGTCGGTCTCGGATTCTGGCTACCGCATTCTCCATACCGGTCAGGGGATTGTCGCGCCCTCCGATATGCAAAGGCGCCAATGTCGTCAAAGAGATTTCCCATTTTTCCTGGCGGATCATTTTGATTTTCCTCCTTCTTTGATGGTCTCCAAAGACTTGATGACAAGCCGCCCAATGGCGCGGTTCTGGCGGATTCGCTCGCACGACTCAAGCACCGGCAGCACCTCTTCCAAAAGCACCCTGGCTTGATACCGAGTTGCGCTCTGTTCTTGCTTGTCCCGCAGGAACAATCTCGTTGTCGCAAAACCTTCGCGCTCAAAGACGTCCCCTACGTTGTTGAGAAAACTGCTGGAAAAACGCTCGCGCTGCACTCCTGGCTTCCGCCGCAATTGGTTCAGGACCTCCTCAATCGGATCGTTCATACGTCTTCCTCCTCCACAAGACACTTTGGGCCATAGACCTGGCTCCCCTCAAACAGCGACAACACGTACTCACCTGAGACAAAGGACGTTGGTTCAAACAGATAGCCGTAGATCGGCGAGACCACCCTCTTCACGGCGAATTCATCCTGGCGGTGGACCGGCAAGCGCGTGAGGAGTCGCCCACGCACGATTCTCATGTCGGCATCACCCGTCCGGCGAAACCGACAGCGCCCGAACCCTTGAGACTTCATCGCGCCCATGCTCAACTCAAAAGCCTCCGGGAGCGCACCTGCGGTCTTGACAATGACACGCGCCAGAACATTCGCTACAAACTGGATCGTCAGGGGCAGTTTGCTCAGCCCGACGGCGTCATCATGAGGGGCATAGGTGAGATACCCAATCTGATTGTACCCGCCCTCTGTCACGAAGTATCCGGCGGCGTGGAGATCCACCACCCCAAAGTGTTGCCTCAGTGCCCCCGTCACGGCAGAGTAGCGGATCGCGCGCGTGTCGCAGGGCCGAAACAGCCCCCCCTTGACACGCTCCCCAAGACACAAGGTTTCAGCCTGAAGTTCATATTCCCAGAATGGCATGCTTACCCCTCCAGCAGATTGGCATAGGCGACCAGGCTTTCGTAGGTCATTCCAAGAGGCCGCATCTTTGAGATTAGATCCTGGTATTCGTTGTAGTGTTTCTCTCCTTTGTTCTGTGCGTACACTTCCGCCAAGGACTCGGAGACCTTGGCGACCTCGGCAAGGTTGTGAAGTGCGGCACGACGGCTAGATTGCCCCGCCTCAATCAGAATGGGCAGGCTGGCTAAAGGTGCGCGGACCGGCCTTCTTCCCACGACATTGATGAGGACATCGTCCATGTCCGCCTGCATAATGCGCCAGTGCTCCGAGAAGGGGAACTTGACGCCGGATACGCTCACCGCGAGGCGGAAGGGCTGAACGGGCGTCAAGCCTGCGGCACTAGCCTGGTTCAGCATCACAGGGAAGTAGCGTCTCACGCGCTCCAAGTAGCGTGTCAGGATTTCCGGGACTTGTGCAACGGATTCCAGCCTGACGCAGAGCAGGGTATTCGCGGCCTCGCCCGCCTCACCACCCACGTGCTCCACGTTGTCTGTGCCAACCCATTCTTCCACCGAGGTCGCAAAATCGGCCAGAAACCTCCGGTAGTCCTTCTGGAATTCGGCGATGAGGGGAGGCCGAACATCCACTTGGCCCGCGAGTTCCGGCGACAGGCCGGTGTCTTGCGCATACTGCTGGTACAGAGGTTCCAGAAACTCCACGAGCCGGTCCAGGTCTAGCCCCACGTAAACCCATGCTACGCGGGCCGAGGGTTCTGCAGTCCAACGATCTAACTTGAACAGGCGCGGCGCTGTCTGTCGTAGTCGGTAGCACCGATCCCCGATGTTCTCGTGGGGCCCCAGCGCCTCTGGATCTTCAGGCCAGAGGCGGGTTGCGCGTTCCATCTGGCAAATGTCGCAGATGGGCGGAGCAAATCGGTCCGGCAGCCGAGCGGTCAAGACCCCCTTGGGATATTCGCGGTCGATTTCTTCCCACCTTTGCTCATATACTTGTTCGCGACGAGACTCAGGAACGCCGGGTTTCCGAGCCAGACTGTCAAGCTCTGATTTCAACTTGCGAACCTCAATCTTGCGAAGGCTGGAAGGGGTGGACTTCAGATCACTAATCTTCACTCTGGCCCTTTCAAAGATCACTCTGAACCCTGCGTCTGTGAGCCGAGCAAAGACGCACGCGGTCTCCTCATCAGGACCCAGAATGGCCAGAACCTCGTCGAAGGTGCTCACAAGTACTTTGTCGTCTTCGGCGAGCCTCGTCATTTCATCGCTCATGAAGTCAAACAAAGCCATATCTCGCGTGCGCACAATGGAATGCGGGAAGGTGATCTTGGCCTTCACCAAATCCACAGCTTTGTCTTTGATATCACCTATCGCCGTAGTCCCAGCGTAGAACTCCGCGCGTGCCATGAGAAAGCGGTAGACCTTCCCCACAATCGTCAAGTGGCTGGCTAGGCTAGTTACGTTGAGAGGGGGCTTGAGTTCCTCCGGGCGCGCGTCTAGGAGACTGCCGTGTTGCTGGAAGAGCGCGTGTTGATCCGGGTCCGTAGATAGCCATTCTATCAGCGCCCGCAACTCTTCCCCAGACCCAGGAAGTCGTAGTTCTCGCTGATCTCCCGGGTTCCACAGTTTGTGGACAGTTCGGTGGAGCGCCGCGACCTCGTGGATGTCCTCGCGTTTGTAAACCCTGGCGAGGCTAGCGCCTGCATGGTCCGCTACCCTCAGCAGGACAATGTCCAGGTCAGTCGGATCTTTCACGTGATGCTCAACGATGCCGCGCCAGCTGTTGGTGGCCGGCTCCGGGATTCCCAGGCTCTTGGGCAGCCGGCGCATGGTGTCGCTTGAGTGTGCGCTCCCAGCCTCCAGGCCCAACTCGCTGGCCAGTTGGGGCTCAATATGAAAGAGTTTGCCCACATCATGCAACTCAGGAACAAGCGGTCTTCCCATACGTTCCTCCCCGACAGATCGTCAGCTATGCAATATCTCACACATCATACCACAATGTATGACGCGGATCAAAGGTTTCCGGATCTCTACCATTTTACCACAAACGGCCTGTACGCGGTACGCTCGCCCCGCAGGAACGTCGCCACGTGGCGCGCTTGGTTCTGAATGATGTGCCGCAGGGCCATCTTCTTGCGCTCGTACCGCTCGGGCTTGTCCAGCCGCTCCAGCACCGCCTGCGCCACGGCCCGCCGCGACTCCTGCACCAGCAGATGCTCTTCGTCCATCTCCAACTTCGTCCCACGGTTGATCATGGCGAAGACCGTGCGGTCCACCGCGGGAATCCGGAACTCCTCCACCATGTCCAGAACGAAGCTGGGCTTGCCAGGCCGGTCCGCGTGGATGAGTCCGGCATACGGATCCAGCCCGGCCAGGATCACCACGCGCTCCACTTGCGCGTACAGGATGCCGTACCCATAGTTCAAGGCCGCGTTGACCGCGTCCGTTGCGCCACGCCCCGTTCGGCCGGCCCAGTCCTGGGGCACGCTCACCACTCGGCGCACGGCATTCCAGTACTTATCGGCAGCGCGCCCCTCAACGGACAGGAGCAGCCCACGAACGGCCTCGGCGGTCTCTCCGTCCACCCGCTCCAGTTCAGCGGCGCAGTCCATAATCTCCCCAGCCAGCCAAGTCAGTTCGCGGTGGAGTGCGGGGTCGGCATCCTTGCGATATTTGGCTAGGTACCGCACAAGCGCCGCCTGGTTAGAGACCTTACCCAGCACGAACGCCTTGGCCAGTGCCACGCCCCGACGGTCGCGGGCCGCCTCCATCTGCGCGCGCCGCGTTTGGATCGTTCCCGTCAGCCCCGCCGAGAACAGCGTGGCCACCACCGCCCCGCTCGGCCGGACCACATGCACCGGCACCCCAGCGTCGGCGCACGCCGCGACCGCGTCGGCCGACAGCGACACCCCGCGATCCGTCACGATGACCCCTTCCAGGGTTACCAGCGGCGCTTCCCGGATCACCTCGCCGCCCTTCTTCACCCGCAGCCGCTCCGAGTGTAGCCCCACGAAGGCGCCCCACTCGTCCACGATCAGATACTCGGCATCCATCGCCCCCTCACAGCAGCCGATACCATCCCTCACCCTTGACCGCATTCTTGCCCACGTGCGCGCTCGCGCCCCAAAGCAGCCAGGGCAAAAGGGGCCTCCAATCGCTTGCGCGGTACGTTGCCTTGCCGACGAAGCCCCCGAGCGGCTGAGCGCGTCCCAGCCGCGTGGAAAGCCCCTTCACGTCCCACCAGCGCGTTTCATCCCGAACGCACTCCACTCCCTGTGCCACGGACAGCAGGCTGCCCTTCTCCTCGTAGGATACGGGCGGGTCGTCCGCAAACTGCGACCGCAGTGTGCCGATTCGGTCCACCAGGCGCGCCAGAAGCGGCACGAACTCGGGGCTGTGAACCAGTCGCTCCTCGTGCACGATACGCGTCGGCGTCAGGAATTCTAGCGTCAGACGGTTGTCTCCCTCCGCCAATTGGCGGGCCAGCGTTTCGCTTGTGGTAGCGACCTGCTCCGCCGTTACCGGGAACCGCGGCATCTGCACCATCGGATTCCCGGCCTCAAACAGGATCGCCGATGCGCCGCTCAGGGGATTCATCTCCTCTATGCGGAGCAAGCGAAACCGCCCTCTGCGGTGGCCGGCGTGAATCGGCTTCCCTAATCCCTGCACCTGCCCCATCTGCTGCACCGACAGGACGATGTACGGCAGAAACTGAATCGTCTTGCCGAACATGCTGATGCCGAACGCGAACCGCTCGCCGGGCTGGAAGACCGTCTGCGGCGTCAAGGGCGGCTCAAAGGCATAGGGGCGGCGATTGTCGCGGGGGTCGGCCTCACGCGACAGCAGGTAGCAAACCGGGCACAGCGTGGCATGCAGCGGGTCGGTGGACCCACGCTCGGCGCAGTACAGGGTGCGCAGGTGTGACTCCCAAGCCCCACGCAGGGCTGATCCTTTGAATTCGCCCATTTCAATGGTTGTCTCCACTTCCACCGTGAAGCGGAGATGGTGGATGGTGAAGGTGTGGGTCATGGGATGCGCTCCAGTCCTGTGGTCTCAACGGGTCCGCCTGTTCAGTTCCTGGCCATACATTTCGTACAATAACAATGCCGCTCCATCGAAGCCGATCAGATGCTGTCCACACTCAAAGACCGGTAGGCGCCAATCCAGGTCAGTGCGAATAGCTTTCGGGACAACTACAAAGATATGGTCACGCAAAGTCATAACATGCGACACCGAAGTCTTGTGACCTTCTTGCATAAAGCGCAGGTCTGGGAAATCACCGGTGCAGTAAAGAATTCCACACTGCTCATTGGTAAAGGTTGGCATGACCCAGACCTTCTTATACCGCCCGTATCCCTTAACGGTCAGCATCCCCATCTTGCCATCTGGATGAGGGATTTTCTCATTGAAGCGCAAGCCTTCAGCCCGGCGTAACAAAGTAGCAAGATCAGCTGTGTATTTGGCCTTGTCCCAATCATTGTCTCGCCGCTCCAGTTCGGCCAAGTCGAGTACCCATTCACTGGGTAGCGAAGTGCGAAAGGTGTTAAGGTCTCGGTAAACTGCTAGCCACTTATAATCGCGATCGCCCTGGCGTGCCTTGCGAAGGTAGGCCAATACCCGCTTCAGTATTTTATCATCGCATTTGATCTTTTGAGCATAGGTGAGGTAAAAGTGCTCCATTTGCGCCTCGACACTTGCCACATGCTCCGGGTTGACCCGGAGGTCATCACGCACCCGTTTAATCAAGTTCTCCGCTAGTGTAAAAGCCGACATCAGGCCCATAAACGTGGTAGCAAACCAGGCACGTGTCTCCAGACTCGGATACCAGGTATATACCCGTTCTTCCAGGTCGCCGCGATCCACCTCCTGGCCTTTCTCCCGACATAAGGCCTCGATTCCCAACAACACGTTTTGCGGGGATAATACATACGCGACACCTGGGCTGTGTCGCCCTACACGACCAAAGCGTTGCATGAATGAAGCAGCCTCACCAGCCTCAAAGATCAGGTAATCACATTGGAAATCTATCCCTACTTCAATAGCAGAAGTGCCAATAGCAAGCAGCTTGCCTTTCGTATCCCGTACCTCTCGCGCCGATAGTCCGCGGATGATGGCCATTTCTCCTCGCTGAAAGCCTTCTTCTACCAAGCGATCTTCCAGACGAATCGCATTGACCACCGAGTTGACCACAGCTACGGCTGGCACATACGCAGGGGATGGATTATTGAGTCTCCGCTGCCGAATGCCTGGTTCGAGTTCTTTGATGAGTCGGACGGCCGTCTCTACCACATCCTGACCAGCCAGATGTGGGACTAACTCTACACGTTGTACCGCCTGCCGCTCACCCACGACCGGATGCGCACATTCCACCGCAGTGTCCACACGCAGAGGACTATCAAGTATCCGATCCAGATAGTCGCTGACTTCTGGCGCTGGTGTGGCTGAAAGCAAAATGATTTTGTCAAACGCTCCCAGGCTACGGCCAAGATGAAGCATGAAGAGCGCATGGGCCAGTTCAACGCCCGAATACAGATGGAACTCATCCATAATCAGAGCGTGGTATCCCGGCAGCGCAGCCAACGGTTCGGCGTGATAACGCAACGCGAAGATCAAAAACAAGATGTCCGGATTGGTTAACACGATTTTGGGCTTGTCGGCTTCCAGTAGCTCCCGCAATGCCCGCCATTTTTCCCGCCAATGGCGTTTTCGGCACCATGCCGCTAGAACATGGGCGTCAATGTGCACCAGAACCACGTCTGCCGAAGCATATTCCTCTGCCGTTGTCTCTGGCGTCTGGATGCACACCTTGAGACCTTCCCGCTCGGCAATACCTGCGATGTTGCGCACCTGGTCGCGGATGAGTTCATTGGTGGGGTAGACGCAGATAGCCCGTTGACGGTGTTTAAGCACGGGCAAGACCGCGCTGATGGTCTTGCCCGTGCCCGTCTTAGTCACTACCAGGAAGGAATTGCGTCTCTCCCAACTGTCCAGCACAGCGGCCTGGTGCGGGTACAGCAGTTGCCTTGTCGCCGAATGGTATACCAGCGGCAAGGTCAAGGGGCGAGTCGCTATGCCTGGCATCGCTCTACAACCCTCCTGGGCACGTGCACACGATGAGGTCCGGCAAAGACGAACCAATCATCCTGAACTTCGGCTGTGCGCAGTATCAGGTGTGGCGGTATACTCACCGGCTCGTAAGCGCTCAGCTGACCAGAAACATCTAGCGGATTGAGAGGATGGGTAGGGCGAACCGGTTCATCCCGAAAGATAGCCCGCGGTCTTTCGATCTCCTCACAGCGGACGCGGATGGCTGCACCTTTCTTGCCCAGTCGCGTCACTCCTTTTGGCTGCTGCCCGTTAAAAGTAAACACATAACAGGCAAAACCTAATTGCTGTGCGGCCCGATCATCGGCAGGATATACCGGATCAAGATAGTTATGCCAACCCAGGTCGGGTGAGTTGATTCCACGAGGTGCATCGTCGGTGCGCAACGTGCGGCTGTTGACTGCATTGTAGGTGAACCGTGTACGACTCCAGAAAGTCGCCAGCGCCGGCGTTGCGTAGAGATTGATTCGCGCCAAGTCCTCCTCATAGTGTGGTGCGCTTTCCCATGAAATACCATATGAGAAGTCACCTAACGAGTAGGTCAGAGCATAGTTATGGAGGATGGCCAGTGTTGTCGAGACTTTGCTGATCTCGTAGGACGAGAACCACAGATAGTCGTGGTTGTATAGCTGGCAGGCGAACAGCCGCACACCGTGGTCGTACAACGAAATGGCCTGTCCCATATCTATCTCCCCGCCCTAGCGGGCCAGTTGTTCCTCACGGTACTTCGCGATGTCTTGATAAGCTGCTTCCAGGAAAGCCCCGTCCATCTCGGTTTCGGCACAAACTTTGACCAGGGCCTCAATTTCAGCTGGCTCAAGCATAACGATCTGTTTGGGATTGCCGGTCATTGGCAGATATTTCTCCTGGACAATTTGCTTGATTACTTCGGCGTTCAGCTTGTCCAGATGGTCCGCCAACTCAAGTGTCAACTCCAATGAGGTAATTACTTCTTCCCACCCAGCAACGATGCCCCAGATGGTATTGCGGACATCTCCGCCAATGCGGCTCTCCGCGCCATAGCTCTTGCAGGCTAAGAGTGCCTTGACCGCCAGGATCAACTCCCGCTGTGTGACGCTCTTAAGCGTTACCACCGAGGGGAACAGAGTAGCTGGCTGGACGGCAAAGCGCTGCCCCAGCGCCTGGCCAGTGGTCTGGTTACGATCGTTGATGGCATTGAAGGTGAGAGCCGTGCCGATATCCTCGAACGGCAGCAAAGAGAAGGCGGTGGAGTATTCAATGCGATGCTTAATGTTGGCCCGCTCCTGCTGACCGGCCACCGTACTGGTCCCGCCGTACAGCCCACAGCGCGGGCATTGCATGCAGAGGTTATCCTTGAGATAACACTCTGGATATGTCAGGCCAGCCTTGGCCGTAGCCGTTCGTAGCAGATGCTCGAGTTCCCGCGATTCAGCCGCCTTCTGCTTCGTAGCTAGGAAGGCTACCCGACGAACTTGCTCGTTGGCTTTGTTCACTGAAAACGGCGTGTGAACCGTGTTTAGTTCACGGGTCTCCTCCGTGCGCAAGACGGTGTAATCCAATATCTCCCGCATCAGAATCAACTGGACCGTCTCAGCCCCAATAATGGGTCGAGGCCGCTCGACCAAGTACGGCTTTAACTTGTCAAAGGTATTATTCGTGTTCATTGGATCTCCTCCTCTTCTTCAATGAGTTCGTAGCCTCTGAGTTCGGCTTGCTGAGCGAATTCACTCATATCGGATTTCTTCCGACCGGTAGCTTGATCGAAAATCCTTCGGCTGGGGTAAGGGACCTTGGCAAAATCGGTTCCGTAGTCTTCAGGTTTACCGCCCCACTCCTGAGCTAGCTTCTCCGGCGTGCTATACTTGTCTTGCAAGAACTTGATGAACTCCTGGCGCACGCGTTCCAGCCATTCTAGCCCTTTGGCTCGCCGGACAAAGTACAGGCCATAGTCAAGGCGATCCACTACCTTGTCCTGAGCGGTGACCGGCACTTCCTTCAGCAATTTCAACAGCCGATCAATTCCCTCGTGGAGCGCTTGACGGGCCTCCTGGCTGATATACCCCTTGGCCTTGGGGTTAGATAGATGGATGTTCAGGGCGTAACCGGCTAGGGATTCGGCATCCCATTTGCCGGTACGCGCCTCTTGTAGCACTTTGCCTACCGGACCCATGAGACTATGCTTCGAGCGGGCGGATTTGACAGGATAACTGTCTAGATAGAGATCGAAGTGGTCCCGAATTGCTTCAATCTCTGGCGATATCTTTTCCAGGTCGAAGCGCTCGACTCTCACAAAGATTGGTGTTCGCATTGGAATAACCTCCTTTTCTCATTGTGATTTTCGACTTGATATTTCTGGGTGAAATATTCAATCAATGTTGTGACTGTTTCACCTCCTCAAACATGCGTAGATAGGCGATATCCCGGTAATTGAGAGGTAGCTTCTCTGCTGCCCGCTTTTGCTCGATACGCCGAAGCACATGGCCAGCTGTCGGGGCTGTCAACACCTCAAACAGACCAGAGCGCTCTGAGTATTGCCCGGCATTTGCCAGGATGCTGGCTACGCCGATAAGCCGGAACCAACGCTCCGCATCGCTGAGTGGCACCCAATTAGAGCCGATCAACCCACGAACAGCCGCCACAGGTGGAACGAAGGCCACTCCCTCGCCGCCTTGAAAGTCAACCTGTTCGCTATCGTGCACAATGGCGACCGAGACATCCAGACTTAAACCTAGAAACAGCGCCACAAAAGTGCGACGCAACGCCGCATTGGTCTCAGAGTCCTCTCCAAGCCTAATAGCGTAACTCACTGGAAGCAGGATCATATGCGGCGTCTGGTATACTAATTGCATCTGAGGGTATAGGCGGTAAACCTCAGCTCGAATCTGTCTAACTGCGGGATCGGCCACTCGGTTAGCATATACCGCATCTACGGCTTCGCCCCAAGAAGCGAAATCGGTTCCCCACTCGGTATTAGCTCCATCTAAATCATTTTCATGGGCTTCTTTCAGCGCTTTCTCCAGCTGGCGCCGGTTCTTTCGCCTGCTCTCTTCGCCTGACCGATATGTGAGCAAGTCAGCAAGGTGTTGAGGAGTTAATTGGTAAAGATCTTGATCGAGCGTCTGGCCAGCAATGATGTGGGTGAGGGCCAACCATAGGTGACGGTCAGGCTCGTCTGTATCGCCGACCATTAACGAGTATGCCCGATCATAAAGAGCCTGCACTTTACGTACCAGAAGTTCACCAGCATTGGAGCCGATGTTCATGCGTGGAAAGATGACAATCAACTCGGCTGTTCGCTCTCCCAAGAGAAGCTGTCTCAGGATACGTTCGTACTTGCAGGTGTTGCAGATGGTAATATAGCCGAATGGGCCGTGGGCTACTCCCCGGTTAGTGTGCGATTCCGGCTTATCAATAAAATCAGCAGCCGCTTTGGTGCCCTCTTCAAACGGGGTATTGCATATAGGACATACATATCGTGCCTTCTTGGTCTGTTTGCCAGCGAACGGTTTCGAGGCAGCGTAGAACTCTATCTGCTGGCGGGCCAATTCCTTCAGATCAACCTGGGCGGTCGGATTCACCAGGTCCTGGATAAAAGCGGTCGCCATTCCCCGGGCCAGGGTTGCTCGTGTGGGTGGATTCGGGATGGCCGCGTAGCCCTGGTTAGCAATCTTGACCAACGTATCTATAAGCAACTCTGTCCGTTTATCAGGTGCTAATTCTTCAAGCTTTGTAACTCTCAGCCCGAATCTCTTTCCAGACAGCTGCCAGAACCGATCTACAGTCTTGATCATATCCTGGGCCGGCATCAATGTGGATGTGCTGATTAAGTCAGCCCACGATTCTGCCCCCAAAATAGTCTCGTATTCTCGCTGCACCTGATGAAGTGCATTTTCATCTTGTATTAGCTTCATAGCCGCTTTGAAAAACTTAAACACGAGCATATCGGGATGGGCACTGGATATTCGATCAGCCTCCTGATCCATCTCGACTGAATAGCGAGCACCCTGTTTACCTTTCTTCTTCCAATAATCTTCAATAACTTCAGCTTTACCCTTATTCCTTCCAGCAGTTACTGGCTTCCCGCTGATAGCTCGTTTTTTCTCACGTTCGTAAGCTGTCAAGAACGACTTTCGTCCGATCTTACGTGCGGCCGCTTCAAGATACAATTTGAGCTCACTATGCTCAAACAATTCAGGCTTGGGCAAGATGTTGGCAGTAGGACTGCCGATCATAAATCGTACTACATCTCTGCCTGTAGCCTCTGTCAGTTCTTTAATTAACCGTTCTTCAATCTGATCTCGTGACGGTTCAGACACTGGCTTAGCTGCTGAGCATATGTAGAGAGTGCCATCGCTGAAATGCAGCAGCGGTGTCCATCCTGCTTTTTCAAAGCTTTCCAGTGCTGCTCGGTGCAAAGCAGTAGTGGAAACCCCTCGGATGATGACCTGATGATAGGCCGTCTTCAGGTGTTTCCCTAATGGGCTTTGTTCCAGTGCATTCTTCGCACCAAAGATTCCCTTGGCCGAACAGATATTGTCAATGTGATAGACCAGGTTTGCCAGCGTATACCAACGCTCGGCACCCTGAAGTAGCGCCATGACGACAGTAGTATCTCTGCGCTCGCGACTCATGTGCAGATTGATACAGTTCTCAATGACCGCCATGACCTTCGCATCAAGACCTGAAAAACCAAGGGCCGCGCACAGATCAGGCAAGGCTTTCCTGGTCAGAACAGGATCAACGTCCGACAAGAACCCTCGCCGACCCAGAATGTAATCTTGCCATTCTGAGCGTTCCTTGCCGACATCGTGGGCAACAAGAGAGATCACCAAAACCTGCTCTTCTTCTGGTGAGAGGCCAAAATGATGAGGTTGCCTCAGGATTGGCAAGAGCTGCAAAGCAGCATCCAGCTCTACCAGAGAATGCTCAAAGAGACTTTGGTCAAATTGTCTTCGTTTGGCGATCTTTCGCTTCCACCCACGAGCAAGCATCCATTCGCTTGCTTTCTTGAGTACTTCATCACCACTAATCATTCCGCACCTCCCGACCTGGTGGCCCCCCATACCTCTTCGCCGCCATCCTCAGCTCCTCCGCTACCTCCTTATCTCAACTCCTCCCAGCCGCGAGCACAGACGGCCTCCCAGGCGCTTCTGTAATCGGGCGTCATAGCCGTACGCAGAAAGTCCCCGATCTCCATGGGCAGATGGTAGATGTCCAGCCCTACCCCCTGGCCGCTGTTGGTCAGATGATAGGCCGTGATGGAGGCCACCCTGCCCTCAGCGGCCGCTTCCAACCGCTCTTGTTCCAGACCAAGCAGCATTTCAACCACCAGTGTGCCGGGACGGCGGGGGTATTCCGGCAACTTCTTGTCGCCTGCCAGTTGTGCCGTTTGGATGGCCTTGCGATTGTGCTCCAAGAACCGACGGGCAAACTGGTAGATCAGAGCAGGGTCGTCTGAATGCACGGCGAGAAGCCGCCCGCCGACCTTCGCGCACCCCAGCGGGAATGCCTGCAAGGCAAGCAGCGCTTTGCCTGACACCGGCAAGCCCGCATCGCCGTATGGATGGAAGTTGATCACACCCTCTCCGGTGAGAAGTGGCACGTGTTGGCGAAACGTCCGGCCGCGCACCAATTCGCCCTTCACATCCAGCGACACATCTGCGGCGTGCTCCCCTGTGAAGACACAGGGAGTATCCAGGGTTGGCGTTCCCGCCCGATACAGCCGCAGTACACGACGGGCATACGTCTTCCGTTGCTGTGGCTCTTTCTCGTAGGCCGGCTGCGTGAACCCGGAGTTGGGAAACGCAACCGTCAGAAACGACTTCAGCGGGTCCACCACATAGTTCGCCTCCATGTAATCCGCAACCGCATCCAAGTCCGCCTCGGTCAGGGTGGTGGGATCGGGCTTGCCCGCGAAGGCCGCTATGGTCGCAATGCCGACATCTAGCAAGGGGTGTCCCGTGTACCTGTACATCGCACCTCCTCAAGAAGAAAACCCCTCATCAACACTCCACCAACGCACTCGCGTTCCCCACCTCCTTCCTCCATCACCGCAGGCATCCCAACTTCCTCCGATGGAACATGCGGCAACGCAGGGCGACTCTCCTTGCACGTCGCCGAGGTCTCAACGCGCCACGCCGGTTCGCACCGAGCGCCGCCACGGATCCGACGCCGACCAGTAGACGCCCACTGTTTCCGCCTATTCTTATTCTACGCACCCCCACGACATCTAATGTCGCGACACCGGTGGAATCGTTTGAAGTCCGTGGTTTCGCAGCAGAGAAGACGCTTCCGGCAGGGCCGCCACAACCGCACACGCGGCGCATGCCCGTGCTGCGCCCTCCGTAGATTGCGTTCGCAGATGTGAGACAGTTTCCTCCGCATGCGACATAGTACAGCAGACCCACGCTCGTGTCCAGTCCCACAAACCTTTGCCCAGGCAGCGCCCGGAGCCAGACCGAACTCGTCAGCCGCTTCACTGTACACACAGAGGAGAAAGGCCCCCCACCGCCTCATCCCCCGGCACCGCCGCCGGCAGCGGGATCGTCTCCACCAGCGTCGGCTCCACGTCCATTCCGTGTGTCCTCAGACCGTCGCGCAAACTCGGAGCGCCTCAGAATCAGGCGTCTCCATCTGTCTCTACATCGCCGAGGTACCGGACAAAAGGCAAGGTGGCAAGCCTGCGGGCCAGCCGCTCGTCCGCCGTAACGAAGACCGCCGCGCTATTCTCGGCCACAGCGGCAAAGACGGCATCGTAGACCGTTACGTCAAACTGACGAGCGATTTCCACTGCCCGACGCATGGTCGCCGCTGTGGGAGGAACCCACTCCATGCCCATGTCAAACAGGCTCCGTACGGCATCCCCCACCTGGAGGGTCGTGAGCTCATCCTTGTAGCGCAAAACGTTCGCCAACTCGTAGACCAGCAGAGCAGGTACAGAGATTTGGATGCGACCGTCCACGTAGGCGGAGCGCAAGGCCAATGCGTGGTCTGCCAGAATCTCGCCTTGCCGTAACCACTTGACGACCACCGACGTGTCAGGGACAACGTGCGCGTTCATCCGCGCGCCTCGCGCCACTTCCGGATGTCAACGGCGCTGTTCTCGCCGGTGCCAGGCGACGAGCGCGCGAGGTTGTCCTGCACCAACAGCGCCTGCCTGACCACGGGATTCACTCCAGGATACCCACGCTCGTGGCGGAGGGCGATGTACACCCGCAATGCTTCGCGGACAAGTTCGCTCCGGCTCCGTTGCTCCTCCCGTGCCACGCGGTCCACCTCACCAAGAAATTCGTCGGGAAACGAGAGCATGACTTTCTTTGCCATAGCACACTCCTTTTGCAGCACTATGTATAGCCATATTATATCCAAATGGTGCATATTGTCAATAACTTGCCGTGTCCGAAAAGTGCACCCTGACGATGACCTGCGCCGCCCCGCGGGTGTTCCGTGGGCAGACGCTCTTCTTCCACGCAACAACTCGGACCTGCCACAGAACGTGCCGCTACGCGTAGTATGCGATGTCACTGGCCAGAGCGAAAGTGACGGAGGCTCCGTCAAGTCCCTTGTCGCCCAGTGCATCCGGCCCATCCTGCTAATCTCATACTACTGGGGAACATGCACCCACGGGGGTGCGGCTACTCCGGCGACCTCATGAAGGAGTGCACCTCTGGCCCACCGCCTCATCCCCCGGCACCGCAGCCGGCAGCGGGATCGTCTCCACCAGCATCGGCTCCACATCCTTTTTGTCCCGCGACAGCCCCAACAGCACCACAAACCGCCCCACCTCCAGCCGCGCAATGTGATGCGCCACCTGCACGTACCAGAACCCCTTCTCCGACCGCGCCAGCGCCGCCACGGCCAAATCCCTATCCCGCGGGTTCTTCAGCCGCCCGATGAACAGGTTGTTGCACGAACTCACGATCTCCGGCGGCAACTCCGACGGACTCTGCGCAATCACCCCCATCCACACCCCATACTTCCCCGCATCCCGAAACATCGTGGCATAGATGTCGCTGGTCATCCGCCGCCCGTTGTCCTCCCGCGCTCCTTCCCCCACGCCGGAGATGATCTTGTTCGCCTCTTCGTACACCAGGAACAACTTGCGCCCATCCGTCTGCCCGATGCTTTCCCGCGCGCGGAAGATGGCGTCGTTGTACAGATGCCACGAGATCAGCCCCAGAATCGCTGCCTTGCCGTACTCCGGCATCGTCCCACCCTCCAGAACCGCTACACCATCGGGATAGGCCAAGTCCTCAATCGCGATGCTCCCTTCCCCACGCCCGTACATGGCCGCCAACTGTCCGTACCGAAACACCTTGAGCCGAAGCAATAGCCCTTTCACCGCCGTCTGGTCAGTTACGTTGTTCCGCAGTCGCCCATACAACGCTTCCAGCCGGTCATACACCTGACTCAGGTCCACGTCCTTTGACCGCTCAATGGCCAATATCTGCCGTTCCCACGGTTCCAATTGCGCCAGTTTGATCGGCCCATCGGCCAGGTTCGCCAACCCCCGCTTCTCCCGTTCCCGATTCAACACCTCCCGCTCGGACGCCGAAACATGGGATAGGGCGACTGCCTGCCTCGCCTCTGGCGTGTCCGGCCGCTCTTGCACAACCTTGTTGTACCTCTCCGGATACAGCACCTGCGGGTCTTCGGTCAGCACGCCATGCTCCAGGTACAGCCCCCGGATCACTTCCCACAGCCATCCCGCCTGCCTCTCTCCCATCCGCCCCGCATTGCACAACAGGTCCACCGTGGCGTCCAGTTGCAAATCCGGAGGAATCCTTCGCCCGATCTGCAGCGGGTTCCACCGGATCGGCCTGGGCGACCCCTGATACAGTCCGTACAGCCTGAACCGCTCCCTGGGAATCACGTTCATCAACTGCCGATGCCCCAGCCCGAAGTCCAACACCACCACCCTGTCCCCCCACCGCAGCGCCACTTCCTTCTCCAGCCACGTCATGACCACGCTCTTGCCAAACCGCGTGTCCGCAAATGCCGCCGTGTTCGTCATCCGCTCCCGC
>JAIOAS010000094.1:0-1937 GCA_019873725.1 Chloroflexota bacterium
CAGACCGCGCTTTCACGGCGCAATGCGCTGCTGCGTCACCTGCGCGACTTCGGCGGGGATGCCGCGCAGCTTGCCCCGTTGGAGGAGACGCTGGCGCAAACCGGCGTGACGCTCTCGCTCTACCGCCGCCGCGTGGTGAAGGCGCTCACCTTCTACGCTGACCGTCTGCACCACGATCTGACCGGCGGCGCGGCGTGGCTGCAAATTCAGTACCAACCGAACTTCGACCCGCTGCGCCCGCCGGAAGTGGACTATCAAATCGGGTTGCTGCCGGAGATGGAGGGCGAGTCGCCGGTCGACCTGGCCGCACTGCACGAGGCGTATCGCAAGACGTTGCACGAGCAGCGCCGCACCGAAATCGACCGCGGCATGACGCTCACCGGCCCACACCGCGACGAGCTGCGCTTCATCTCCGACGGCGTGGATATGGGCACGTTTGGCTCGCGCGGACAGCAGCGCACGGTCGTTCTGGCATTGCGGCTGGCCGAATTGCGCTGGCTGGAACAGGAGACGCGCGAGTCCCCCGTCCTGCTGCTGGATGAGGTGCTGGCGGAACTCGACCGCGCGCGGCGTACCTACCTGTTGAACCTGCTCGGCAACGTCGAGCAGACCATCCTCTGCACTACCGACGCGGAGATGTTCCCGCAGAGCTTCCGCGAAAAAACGCTGCTGCTGGAAGTGGCGGAGGGCATCATCCGCCGGAAGTAGCGTAGGAGGTTAGATTCAGTAGATCCAAAAATGCTCCAAGGGGATCGTCAGATCCCCGGTCTGGTCTGGAGCTGGCGATCCAGACCAAGCAAAATTAGATCTACTGAGATTACAAACTTATAGCGCAATGGTTGTGGTGCGTCAATTGGCCTTTCTCATTCAAAATATCATCGGAGGATAAGCTCGTGTTTCACTTCCTGCAAGTCCTGGGCGGTATGGCGCTGTTTCTGTTTGGCGTTGACAAACTCAGCGCGGGGATGGAGAAACTTGCCGGCAATCAGATCCAGGTCTGGCTGGATCGGATGACGAACAAGCCCATCAAAGGCGCACTCTTCGGCGCCGTCGCAACAGCCCTGATCCAGAGCAGCAGTCTGCTGATGGTGACGATGATTGGCTTGATCAATGCCAACTTGATGACGTTGCAGCAGGCCATCGGGGTGATGATGGGGCAGGAGATCGGCACGACGTTGACGGCCCAAATTGTGGCGTTCAAAGTGGGCGATCTCTGTTTCCTGTTTATCGCTTTGGGCTTCGTGTTGGCGGAATTCGTGCGTGGCAATGGTTGGCGTGAATATGGCGAGATCATCCTCGGATTTGGCGTGCTCTTCCTGGGGATGAATCTGATGTCCGACGCGCTCAAAGTGCTGGCCCAGGCGCCGATGGTAGCGACATGGTTGGCGTTTATGGGGAAAAACATCCCCGCCGGTATTCTTGCCGGTATGGTGACGACGGCCATCGTGCAGAGCAGTTCCGCGGTCACCGGCCTGGTTGTAGCCATGGGCATCAGCAACGCCATAACGCTCCCGGCAGCGATTGCGATTTTACTCGGCGCGAACATCGGGACGTGTATTACCGGTTTGCTCGCATCGTTGCGCCTGTCGAGGGCCTCTCGGCGCGCCTCGATCGCGCAGATTCTCATCAACGTGTTCGGAGTGCTACTTTTCCTCCCTTTCATTAATGCCTTTACCGCCCTGGTCAGCAGCACATCCGCTTTGTTGCCCCGCCAAATCGCCAACGCGCACACGATTTTCAACGTTATCGTCAGCGTGGTGCTTTTCCCCTTCATCAAGCAAATCGCGTGGCTGTCTGAGCGACTTGTGCCTGAAGGACACGTGACAGCAAGCGCGAAATTGACGGCCTACATTGATGAGCGCCAGTTTCGCATTCCGCAAGTGGCGCTTCAGGAGGCGTTCCGTGAGCTGCACCGGCTCGGCGAGGTGACGGCGCAG
>JAIOAS010000094.1:2388-11066 GCA_019873725.1 Chloroflexota bacterium
GCATCTGCACGCCAGAAGCGGACGTGCTCTTCGTCGAGTGGCTGCGCAACCTGGAGCGCATCAGCGATCACGCCGACAACCTGGGCGTAAGTGTGCGACGGAACTGAGTGCACAGAAATGGGTGTGCATGAATCGGAAATGCTGCGGCAGGATGCTGCGGCACCTTGCCGCGGCAGCAGCCTGCCGCTTCGACTACAAGACTAACGACTAGACGACTCTTTCGGGGGGTATATGCGAATCAATGGAATTGGGACTACCTTGTTAGGTGTAAGCGACATGGATCAGGAGGGCGTTGCGACGGCCACATTTTGGTTTACTTTTGTTTTTTTGCCGCTCATCCCCTTGCGACGTTACCGGGTTCAATTCTTGCCTGCCCAAGGTGCAGGTTATTCCTACCAGGTTATCAGTGAAGAAAAGCACAGCATTTCAGAAATACTCAAAACCTACTTGTTGGGCTGGATCGTGGCTCCGGTCTTGATTTTTGGCCCATTGTTCTTTGCGATTAGAGAAAATTGGGAGACCTTCCAGCTTCCTGAAAGCTGGTACACGCCCTATGTGATTTTTAGCATTATCTGGTTCATCGTTGTGTTTAGCATCATCTCCATTCTGAAAACCGCTATCGTCCTCCAAAAACTGTGGCTGTAGAGCCACCGACAACCACCGTCGAAGAATCCCAAGAAGTGACAACGCCCTCAGAGGTGCAAGGGAAACCTTGGCGTGGGATCGCATTCATCCTGGTCCTGGTCGGGAGTGTTGTTGCGGCTCTCTACATGGTGATTGCGCAGGTCGGGCCGGCTGCATGGTTGATCAGGCTTCAATTGCGATGGTTCGGTGGCTATTATGTTCTCTACACTTTTTTGTTTGTGTGGGTCTTGTTGCTCATCATCGCCGCCATCATTGGGGGATTGATAAGTTCTATCATCGGCGCGTTCAAATCGCTGTATCAGAGCATTCGGAGCAGACACAACAAGGAAACGTTGTGATCTTACATAAGCGTGTTACAATGCATCCGCTAAAGTCGGTGAGATTAAGGCATTATCTGATTTCTCTGAACCATTGCCAAAGCGATCGATCAGGGGGCCTGTATGTTCGGTGAACGTCTCAGACGTTGGGAAATTGTACTCTACATCTTGATTTTGATCGCGGCGCTCTTCAGCCGTTTCTACATGCTTGGCGACCGCGCCATCAGCCACGACGAGAGCATCCACACCAAATTCTCGTGGAACCTCTACAAGGGCCAGGGTTTTCAACACAACCCGATGATGCACGGTCCGTTGCTGTTCGAAGTCACCGCTTTCATCTATTTCCTCTTTGGCGCTAACGACTTCACCTCGCGCATCTATCCGGCATTGACCGGCATCGCGCTGGTGATGGCGCCGCTATTGTTCCGCAAGTGGTTGGGTCGCCATGGTGCGCTTGCAGCATCCCTGTTGATACTCCTTTCCCCTTCGATCTCCTATTACTCGCGCTACATCCGCCACGATGCTTCGCTGATGCTGACGGCGGTCATGCTCCTGTGGGGGATCCTCAACTACCTCGATGATGGTCGTCCGCGTTGGCTCTATTGGATGGCTGCCTGGTTCTCCCTGATGCACGCGACCAAAGAGGCATCGTACATCTATATTGCCATCTTCGGCGCGCTGCTGTTCCTGCCGTTCGCGTGGCAGGTCTTCACCACGCGCTGGCAGCGCCGAGAGCTATTTACGGTTTTTGTGATCGTTCTGGCCCTTGCGTTAGTGATGGGCGGCGTGTTTATGTTCTCCTTCACGCACGCGCAGGTGAGCGAGCAATCTCTTGATGAGGCCGGCAACACGCGCATGGCGAACATCGCCGTGCCGGTGTGGGGCAGATTGGCTGCCGGCCTGGCATTCCTGATGGTGTTGAGCGTGGTCGTCATCTGTTATTATGGCGTCGGCGAAGCCAAGATGCGTCAAATTCGCCTCTTCGATGTGTTGATGGTGATCGGCACGTTGACGCTGCCCCTCGGCTCGGCCTTCCTCATCAAATTCGTCGCCGGGTTGGACATGGGGGTGGTGTACAATGCCGTGATGAGCGGCAATCTGGCCCAGGTGCCGACATCGGTCATTGTGGGCATCCTGAGCATCGTTGGCATGACATTGATCGGGTCCCTCGCGCTCGGTCTCTGGTGGAATATCAAACACTGGCCCGTCATCGCCTTGATCCACTACGCCATTTTCTTCGTGTTGTACACCACCATCTTCACCTGGGGATACGGCGCATTGACCGGGCTGGTGGGGGGCCTGTCCTATTGGCTGGCGCAGCAAGGCGTCAAACGCGGCGGCCAACCGATATATTACTACTTCCTGCTCGCCCCACTGTACGAGTATCTGGCGGTGTTCTTTTCCGCCGTTGGCGGGGTAGGGGCGTTGGTCCACTTCGCCCGCAAGGTTTCTGCTCCCCACGCGAAACGGCCTTCTGATGATGACGTTCCTACGCTGGACCTCAATCGCCTTTTTCCATTGTTCCTGCTCGGCTGGACGCTGCTCTCGTGGGCG
Source organism: Chloroflexota bacterium (assembly GCA_019873725.1). Taxonomy (GTDB): domain Bacteria; phylum Chloroflexota; class Anaerolineae; order B4-G1; family SLSP01; genus DSWT01. The sequence goes on from JAIOAS010000094.1 coordinate 4,905, forward strand.
GGCTACAGTTATGCGGGCGAAAAGATGCCCTGGCTGGTGGTTCATATCGTGCTGCCGAGCGTCTTCCTCGCCGGCTGGGCTGTGGGCAAGCTCATCGATGGCGTGGATTGGCGCGAGTTTGTGCGGGAGCGCGGTTGGCTGGCGCCACTCTCGGTGTGTTTGACGTTGGCGGCGCTGGCCGTCTTCAGCCGGGCGACGGTAGATTTACGCGCCGCCATGCAGACCGGTGTAACGACTGCCGGGCCATCGCTGGCGCAGTTGACGCCGTTCGGCAAACTTATTAGTGGGCTGCTCGGCGTATTGGCTTTTGGTGGATTGTTCGTCTGGGTTTCCGCTCGTTTCAGCTTCGGCTGGATTGCGCGCGTGATGGGCCTGCTGCTGGCGACGTTCCTCGCGCTGCTCACCGCCCGCGACATGATACGGCTCAACTTCGTGACTTACGATCTGGCTACCGAGATGATGGTCTATGCGCACGGCACGCCCGACATCAAAGTGGCATTGAAACAAGTGCAGGATATCTCCTGGCGGGTGACGGGATCGCCGTATGATGTCAAGGTGGCTTATGGCGAGGACGGCTCCTGGCCGCTGACGTGGTACATGGTCGATTACCCCAACAACTACTTCTACGGCACGTCGCCCGACCCGACCCGGCTGCGCGATTGTCCGGTGGTCATTGCCGGCACCCCGCAATATGCGGCGGTCGAAGACGTGTTGGGCGACGATTACCTCTATTTCGATTACAAATACCTCTGGTGGCCGATCCAGGATTACTTTGGCCTGGACATACAGCGTGTCCGAGAAATTTTGTCCGATCCGGCCATGCGCGCGGCGCTGTGGGACATCATCTGGCGGCGCGACTATACCCGCTATGCGCAGGTCAAAAACCCGGCGGCGCCTTTCACCTTGCAGACGTGGCCCTATCGCAAGGAATTTCGCCTCTACGTGCGGCGCGACCTGGCGCAGGAGGTGTGGAGTTATCGCCTGGACGAAATGGGCGCGCATGTGACACAGACCGTGCGCCCGCAAGCGACCCCAATCCCCGATCCGTACATCGCCGGCATGCGCACGCTCCCCTTGATCGCCCTGGCAAAACTGCCGGGTGCCGCCGTGCGGGGCATCGCCGTCGCCGCCGACGGGACGCTTTACGCGGCAGACACGGCCAATCATCGTATCTGGCACGTCACCTCGCAGGGCGAGGTGTTGAAGGTGTGGGGCGAGTACGGCGTGGGGCCAGGGCAATTCAACGAACCCTGGGGCGTCGCCGTGGCTGCGGATGGGACTGTGTTTGTCGCCGACACGTGGAACCACCGCATCCAGAAATTCGATGCACAAGGCCGCTACCTGACCGGCTGGGGGACGCTCGCGCAGATGCCGGTGGGCGATCCGGCCGGCCACGGCCTTTTCTATGGCCCGCGCGGCCTGGCGATTGGACCGGGCGGCGAACTTTACGTGACCGACACGGGTAACAAACGAGTGCAAGTCTTCGATGCCGACGGCACTTTCTTGCGCGAGTTCGGCGGCAGCGGGACATGGGCCGGGCAGATGGACGAACCCGTGGGCATCGCGCTAAGCGAAACCGGCGTGGTCTACGTCGCCGACACGTGGAATCGCCGCACCCAGGCGCTCACGACCGAGGGCCTTTTCTTGTCCCAGTGGGGTGTGCCCACCTGGGGCAGCGACAATCCCGACGAAAAGCCATTCCTGGCCCTGGGGGAGGGTGGAGTTTACATCAGTGACCCGCTCAACCGGCGCGTGCTCGCTTTCGCTTCCGATGGCACATTCCAATGGGCGCTCAGCGGCTCGGACGCTGGCCTCACCCTCACCTTCCCCGGCGGCCTGGCCGTTGCCGACGGCGTGCTGTACGTCGCGGACACCTATTCCGGCCAGATTTTGGGCTTCAGCCTGCCGTAGCAAACTTTTATTTGACAGGATTAACAGGATTTTCAGGATAAGATATTTCTAATCCTGTTAATCTTGTAAATCCTGTCCTATACACTACTGACTCTACGCGACTATCCGACTACGCGACTATCTGACTTTTTCGGGATACCCCGTAATCTCCCGAATCTCCTCGTAGAGCGGCTTGAGCCGTCCGTACATTTGCTTGTAAACGCGGGTGTACAGACCGTCGTAAATGTCGCGGGTCTTGGGATTGGGCATGAAAACGTCACCGACGCGCGTCATCTCACGCACCGCCGTGTCGAAGTCGGGGTGCAGCCCCAGCCCAACAGCAGCATCAATGGCTGCACCCAGGCCGGAAGTTTCGTAGACGTGCGGGCGCGCCGTCGGCAGATTGAAGATGTCGGCGGTTAACTGCATCGCAGCGTTACTCTGCGAACCGCCGCCGGAGACGCGCAGCTCGGTGATCGGGATGCGGCTGCGGCGCTCGATGCGTTCCTTCCCCTCGCGCAGCGCGTAGGCCAGCCCTTCGAGCATCGCGCGGTAGATGTGCGCCCGCGTGTGCACGTCCCCAAATCCGATGATTGCGCCTTTCGCCTCCGGCCCCGGCACTTTGAGGCCCGGCGACCAGTACGGCTGCAAGGTCAACCCCATTGAACCGGGCGGCACTTGCTCCACCAACTCGTCGAAGAGGTCTTCGGGCATAACTCCGCGTTCGTCCGCAAGACGCTGCTCGCGCAGGCCGAACTCTTGCTTGAACCAGTTGACCATCCAGTAGCCGCGGTACACCTGGATTTCCAGGCTGTAGCGGCCTGGCACGGCGGCGGGATAGGGCGGGATGAGCGGAATCACCTCGATGTATTTGGTGTTTGTGGTGTTGATGGTCGCGGTGGTGCCGTAGCTAAGGCAGCCGATGTGCGGCTCCAGGCTGCCTGCGCCGATGACCTCGCACGCTTTGTCGGCAGCGGCGGCGATGATCGGCAGTCCCTCAGGCAGACCGGTGGCGGCTGCGGCTGCGGCGGTCACTTCGCCCAGGCGTTGGGTGGGGGGGACGAGGTCAGGCAGGATGGCGGGGTCCATGGGGACGGCCTGCCACTTCCAGTCCCACGCTCTGGCCCACGTGAGCGCCTTGTAATCGAACGGCATATAGGCCACCTGGCACCCCACCGAATCGACAAACCGGCCGGTCAGCCGGTAGGTGAGATAACCGGAGAGGAGGAGGTATTTGTGCGTTTGCTTCCAGATGTCGGGTTGGTGCGTGCTGATCCAGTTGGCTTCGGCCTCGGCCTGTAAGTAGGCGACGGTCTCCGTCATCCCGGCAGCCTTGAACGCCAACCCCCACAGCCCGCCGACCGGCTTCACGCCCTCCGTGCGCCGTTGATCCAGCCAGACAATGGCCGGGCGCAACGGTTGCCCTGCTTTGTCCACATTGACGACGGTCGAACGTTGCGTCGTCAGCGCCATACCGGCAATGGCCGTTTTGGGGATCGCCGTCTGCTTCCACAGCCGCTGGCACGCTTCGCACAGCGCCTGCCAGAAATACTCGGGGTCCTGTTCCGCCCACCCGGGCTGCGGCGACGTGTACGGCTCGATTGGCACGCGCACGCGCTCGACCAGAGTGCCGCGCAGGTCGAAGATCAGCGCGCGGACACTTTGCGTTCCGCTGTCGATGGCGAGGATGTAGGGCTGGTTTTGCATCGTCTGAAGTATACCAAAATTAGCGTGGCTGCCAAGCACAGCAGCCCGGCTGCCACTCCCGTCCCCGCCACGATGCGTTTTTGGCGGCGTGGGATAGCGATGGCGCGCGCGGCTTTGGCCTGGGCGACGGCGGCTTTCCAATCGGGGATCGTGGCCTTGTCGGGCAGACTGTAACAGCATTTCCACAACGCCCGATAGTTGGCCCACTCGCTTTCCCAGCGGGTATCGTCCCATCCCAGTTCCGGCTGGCAGATGCGGCGGATGTCGGGCAGGAGTGCCGCAGCGCCTTCGGGCAGCAGCAGCCCCAGGCGCGTCCGCCGCAGCAGCAAATCATCCAGATGTGTGACCCCCTCGGCGCGGGCGGCCCAACGCAGCTCGGCCCACAACGTCTGCGTGCCGGGGATGACGGCCAGCTCACCGGGCTGCGCCGCGCGCACCAATGCCGGTGCCTGGATGCCATACCTGCCGAGCAAGCGGCGACGCTGCGCGAGATCGAGGCCCTGCGCGCCGGGCAGGGGCACGTTGACTTTGTCGAGCACGGGTACATCGTCTTTGAGTTCGGGCATAGCGGGCAGCATGTGACGCACAGCCTTGAGCGCATCGAGCGCGATCAGCCGGAAGGTCGTCAGCTTGCCGCCGGTGACGGTGAGCAGGCCGGCCTCGTTCCAGACGACGTGATCCCGCGACTCCTTCGAGGGGTCGGCTTTGCCGGAGCCGATGACCGGTCGCACGCCGGCGAATGTGCCGATCACATCGTCCAGGGTGAGGTTGAGGCGCGGGCACTGCGCCTCGACGGCGGCCATGAGATAAGCGACCTCTTCCGGGGTGATGTGCGGCTCTTCGTTCAACGGCTGCTCGTGATCCAGATCGGTGGTGCCGACGAGTGTGATGCCTTCCCAGGGAAAGATGAAGACCGGGCGACGGTCGAGAGGATGCAGAAAACTGAGCGCCTGGCTCGCCGGCAGTCGCCATGCCGGGAAGACGAGATGACTGCCGCGCAATGGACGGATGCGTGGCGGCGCCCCGATCTCTTCGCGTAGTCGATCGGCCCACGCACCGGTCGCGTTGATGACAACCGTGGCGCGCACGTCCACACGCCGGTCAGAAACAATGTCGTGCAGCACTGCGCCTGCAACACGATTATTTTCGCGTAGTAATGATTCGGCGCATACATAATTGATGGCAAAACCGCCGTCTGCTACAGATTCAAAGATAACCCGCAGCACCAGCCGTGCGTCATCGGTCTGCGCGTCGCCGTAGCGGAACCCGCCTTCCAGCCCGTCCGCGACGATGTGCGGAGCCAGCAGGCGGAAATCCTCCGGGCTGTAGCGCGTGTGGCTCCATTGCAGCGCCAGCAAGTCGTAGACCGTCAGCCCGGCGCGGTAGGTGAGCTTGCCGGGAAAGTCGCCCTTGTACGTCGCCAGCAGGAAACCCAGCGGATCGATCAACCCCGGCCCCTCGGCAATCAGGCGTTTGCGCTCGCGCACCGAGGCGCGCGTGAGGAAAACCTTGCCCTCTTTGAGATAGCGCAGCCCGCCGTGCACGAGCTTCGACGAGCGGCTGGACGTGCCCCAGGCAAAGTCCTTTTGCTCGACCAACAGGGCCTTCAGTCCGGCGCGGGTTGCCTCGCGCAAAATCCCCGCCCCCGTGATTCCCCCGCCGATGATGAGCACGTCCCACGGCTGCTCCAGCTTCGCCCAAACCTCATCCCGCCAATCCTTAGTCCACATCGCAATCCTCCAAAATCAACCACGAATCTTCACGAATTTCCACGAATGGCGTAGTGGTCAGAAGCTATGCAATTCCTGTACACGGATGAACACGGAAAACACGGATTTTTTCCTTAAAACAATCCGTAGAATCCGTGTGCAATTCTTTGAATGCTTATTGTCAAATTCGCTTGTTTATTACAAATTCTCACGAACAGAATTCAACATTAGTGTAGATTCGTGAAGATTCGTGGTAGAAATCTGGTCAGAGCAATTTGCCCGGGTTCATGATGCCGTCCGGGTCTAGGGCAGCGACGAGGGCCCGCAGCCCCGTCATGCCCACCTCGCCTTTTTCGGCGGCCAGATACGGCTTGTGATCCACGCCGACGCCGTGCTGGTGGCTGATGGTGGCCCCCTGTGCGACGATGGCCTGGCTTGCAGCGGTTTTGAGCGTCTGCCAGCGCTCCAGCGTCTCTTCGGGCGTGCTCGCGCGGCGGAAGAGATACTGCGTGTACACGTTGCTGCCGTAAGGATACGTGTGCGAAAGGTGCGTGAATACGTGAACGAACTCATCCTTGTCGAGCAACGCCGAGCGTAGCGCCCCTTCGATGGCCTCGATGAGCGCCGGCACGTGTGTCCAATCGGTCGCCGTCTCCAGCGTGTCGATGGCGTAGCCCGCCTCCCACAGCGAATCCCGCAGGTACGGCGACTTGAAGCGATTTTTGTGCCACGTCTTACCGAACGTCTGCCCCACGTACAGGCCGCCGTGATCGCCGGCGATGTCCCGCGCCGCCTTATACCCCGTTCTGGCGACAGCCTCGCGCCCGGCGATGCCCAAAATCAGCATACACTTCTC
>JAIOAS010000094.1:11904-15801 GCA_019873725.1 Chloroflexota bacterium
GGGTGGTCCCGCAATCGAGACGGTGGAACCTGCGCCAGCACGTCTTCCAACGTGGCATCGGGCGTCACGACGCCCGGCCCGGCGACTTTCTCTAAAAATGCCAGCCCGCCCTCAGGTAGCGGATAAGTAACTGAGTCATCTCCCCAACCATTCCACCGTCGCATAATTCTTTCCTTTGGGAAATAACCGCGAATCTCGCCAATCTACGCGAATCTGTTATAGAAATTAGCGGAAATTCGCGCGATTCGCGGTTAAGAATCTCATCTTTGGCGCTGTGTCGCTTCCCACAGCACCAGGCTTTCGGCCATAGCCTCGCGGGTGACGGTTTCGGCGTCGTCGCCGTCCTTGCGTTGGAGCGCGTCCAGTAGCCGGACGTAGAACCGGCTCGACGCGGCGCGCGCCTCCGGCTGCGTGAAGTAGATGCGTCCCATGCTCAAATACAGCGCCTCGAACCCGTTCAGAATTAACGTGTAGATTGGGTTGCACGATGCCACCGTGAGCCGGCGATGCAGTTGCCAGTCGTAGTTGGCGTAAATTGCAGGTGTGTCGTCGAGTGTGGGCGGGGCGCTCAGGTGCGCGATGAGGGCGTCGCCGTTGCCGCACGTGGCAGCCGCGTGCGCGTAAGCCGGGGCGAGCGCCAGCCGGACTTCCAACAATCGCGGAATGAAGTCGAACGGGATGTGGCTCTCGAAGCCCTGATTGCCGTAGCGCGCCAGCGAACTGAGCACGTTGAGGCCGCCTTCGGTCCAGATGTCGCGCACCAGCGTGGATTTGCCTTGCTGGATGCTGATCCAGCCGTCGCGCTCCATGCGTTGCAACGCCTCGCGTAGGGTGGGGCGCGTCACGCCGAGCCGTTCGGCCAGCTCGCGCTCGGCGGGGAGCGTGCTGCCGGGCGGGTACGTGCCATCGAGGATGGCGTTGATGAGAGCCTGTTCGGCGTAGATCGCCGGGCGTTGCGGCGCGGACCAGGTGTTTGTCATTTTCTCTCTCCCTTGTACAGACCTGACAGGTTTCAGAAAACCTGTCAGGTCTGGTAAGTGGTCTGACCAGTTATCTTTATGATAGCATGGATATACGGGCTGTCAATAGAAAGATAGGGAAAAATGGAGGAATCTCCATGTGGGATTCCAAACCAGCGAGGACCAAAATTTCAACCGCGAATCACGCGAATTTTCGCCAATTTGTAGTGGTCAAAGACATATTGCACCGCAGAGAGCGCAAAGCTCGCAGAGATTTATAGAATTTCTCCGCGCTCTCAGCGCACTCTGCGGTAAAAAAAGCCGTCCGGCAAGTTCAAACTCTCGTTGACCAGTACAAAAGATTTTGATCACAGAGACACGGAGAACACAGAGGGCACAACCTCCGTGCGCTCTGTGTCTCCGTGGTTTATACCTCGCTGAGTGTAGGCCACAATGGGTGAAAGTCAACGGCGCTCACGTTAACGATTTGCGGAAAGCTGTTTCCTCTTGCACCGGACTGAAGCCCATGCTTTTGTAAAGCTGCAGTGCGCCGTTCGGGTTTTGCGCGTCCACGCCGAGCGCGGCTTCGCTCATCCCTTGCGCTTTCAGGACGGCGAGGCTACGGGCGATCAATGCGCGCGCCAGGCCCTTTCGCCGCCAGGGACGGCGCACGCAGATGGTTTCCGTGTAGCCGCGTTTGCGATTGTACGCTGCGTTTTCCTTCTTGTCGATGAAGTTTAGCACCATACCGGCGACTTCATCCCCGTCCCAGGCCACTTGCCACAGCTCCGGTATGAAGATGTCGCTCTCCTGCCAGTTCTCGAAGTTCGTTTCGGCCCAGTCGTCCTCAGAATAGCCCCAGTGGTCGCGGAAGGCTTCTTTGGCGGCGTACCAGATCGTCCAATAGTCCTCCGGACGCACCGGACGCACCTCTACACCGTCAGGCAATGGCAGATCGGGGATGTTTTCCAGATCGGGCCGCACCATAAGGTAGCCATAGCGCACGGGGACGTAGCCAGCCTCGGTCAACAACGCGCGCCAGTGCGTTTCCGTCTTGTTGGCCCAACTCTCGAAATAGCGTTCGGCGGTGCTGTGCCCGTTGCTGTTGATGTGCGCCGTGGCGATTTCCCGCAGGCGACGCTCGCTGTGCTGCAGCATCGCCCGGCGGATGCCATGACCGCGCCATGCCGGTAGCAGAGCGGCAAAGTGCCCGTAGGCGTATGCGCCGTCGTCCCGTTTGAACCAGAACACGCGGCTGTAGCCGATGACCTCACCGTGCATCTCCACAAACAGCATATCCCGGTACGGATCGCTGTTGACCAGGTGCGCGTAATCGCGGGCAATGTCCTCTACCGTCGTCGCGCGCTCGACCTGGTCGGCCTCTTTGCTGCCCTGGATGACGGCGACCATAGCGGGGTAGTCTTCCGGGCCTCGGAAGCTGCGAAAAGTCAGGCCGTCCATTATGGGCGCATCGAGAGCGGTGATCGTATTTGTCGTTTCCAGATAAGTCTTCATTGTTTGTCCCTTCTTCTCAGCTTGATGCAGAAAAAAATCTGTTTCATCTGCTAAATCTGCTGGCAGAACTCAAGATTCTAAAGTTTGTGTGCTCAACTCAACGCCAGGGCGCAGTTCCTTCTCGAAGTTGGCATACTGGCGTACCGGCTGCATCCCGGCTTTTTTGTACAGGTCCAGCGCGCCGGTCAGACTGCTGGCATCCACACCCAGGCCCACGCGGCGTTTCCCGCGCCGGTAGAACTCGCCAAAGGTGTGATGCAGCAGGGCCAACGCCACCCCGCGCCGTCGCCAGGCGCGCCGCACGCCGAGGATGTTGACCCACGCCATATCCGGGTCTTCGATCATCTTGGGTGAGCAGAGCGACATCCCGACGATTTGGTCGCCTTCCACAGCGACGAACCACACCGACGGGTCGAAGTCCGGGTCATTGTCGATCCGGTACATCCACCGCGCAAACTCTTCTTCGAAGGGTTGTTCGACGTAGCCCCAATGATCTTTGAACACCTCGCGGTCTGCTTCGACCAGCGCGCGTTCTTCCTGTCCCTGGATGAAGGGCCGGATGGTGATGCCTTCCGGGAGAACGGGTTCTGGCGGCGGCGCGTCCAGCTCGATGACCATGCGGAAGAAGTAGCGCACGAGCTGATACCCTTGCTCGCGCAGAAGCGCCTGGCTCACCTCGTCATGCGTGATGACGCTTTGAAGCAGCACCACGCGCGCATCGGCGGGCGCTTTGGGGATGGATTCCCTGGCGCGCGCTTCGAGCCACTGCGCGAGGTGCGCGCCGATGCCGTTGTGCCGGTAATCGGGATGTACGCGCGCCCAGCCGTGGAGGCGGACGTGGGGTTCGACATCCCATATATCCGCGTAACCGATGATGTCGCCGTCGGGTGTGGCAACAGCGTGCGTATCGGCCTCCAGGTTGAATCCCGGCGACTGCCACCAGGTGCGGTTTTCCTCGACGACAAACTGCGCCGCGCCGACTTCCTCCATAGAGCAGACGTTGAACAGGTCGGTCACTGCTTCCACGTCCTCCATGCGCGCCGGACGATAGATATAGTTTTGATACGATTGTGCAGACATGGTTTCCTCCTTCAAATAGTCAGATAGTCGTTAGTCAAGTAGTCGTTAGTTATGTTGTTGCTCCTGGCGGATTTTTGTGATTGCGCCAACAAAAAAGGCCGGTGGTGGGGTCCCCGGCCTTCGACGCGCGAAAAGCGCATAGAAAATAAAAAAGGCCGTGGACATCGCAGATGCCCACGGCCTTTTGTTCTTTATGGTTAGCTTATTTTAACCTTCCGAGAGGCACACTGCGACAAGGCAAGACACCCGAACCACCGTCGGGCACTTGGGCGATGTAGGTGAAATACTTGAACCTGCTCACAGCTTACCTCCTGAAAGTTACGTTCTTATTGTAGCGCGAGTG
>JAIOAS010000094.1:16321-17622 GCA_019873725.1 Chloroflexota bacterium
CTCAATTTATACACGGTGGCCGACAATAGGCTCTGCCCGAACGAGCCTTTTTCAACAGGCAGGGTGGCCCTCTCCTTGATTTTGTCCACAATATAGGGGATCTTTTCCTGGGCGAGTTTGAAACGTCTGTTTTGTTCTTCCTGTGGACCTGGGCCGCCGAACGGCGTGTAGTTGGAAGGCAACACAACGCCAAATCCCGCCGCCAGCGTGAGGTTATTTTCCGCCAGGAGCTTCTTCAACTGCACCAACGTGTCGGCGACTTGACTGCCGTTGACGGCGACCGCAAAGACATAGTCCGGCTGCAGGTGCCCCAGCGTCTTCACAAAGCGCACGATGGGGGCAGGAACGCCCCACATGTGAACCGGAAAGACCAATCCGATGGTTTTCGATTCGATGGTCTCAAGTCCGTCACGGTGACTGGCGATGGCAACGAGTTCCGTTTCTCCCAACCGGGCGGCGAGTTCGCGTGCGACCCACAGTGAATTTCCTGTTCCGGTATAGTAAAAGATTGTTGTGTCCATATTCTCCTCCTGATCATTCCGTGCCGAGGATAGGGTGTAGCGGGTCTCATCTGGAGAATGGCAAGGCCATTTATTAGGATGAAATCTTCGTAATCATGCAGTGACCGGAATGGGTTCACGTCGGACCGCTTTTCCAATGACATCTATCAAGCTCGAGGTTTGTTCTTGCAGGCGCTTTATGGTTTGCCGATATTGTTCCTGGCGACGTAACAAGATTTTGTACGCGCCAGCCCAATCAGCCCAATCCAGTACCCAGGCGTCATCCTCAGGCTCCTCGCCGTTGATGTACGATTCGTAGAAGGTCTCCGACAACACGCCATACTTCTGTTCGTAGGCTTCCAGGTCGTCGTTGAGCGCATGGATGTCAGCCAAAATGTCTTGTAAAGTCATCGTTTGATCGGTCATAGCTTTTATCTCCTATTTCAATTGTACCACAGACTGCAAAAGTCTCATCACTCTTCTCTTGCTCTCTCACCGTTCCGCTGTATACTCGCTCCTTATGACACTCACAGAACTGACCGATGCAATGAACGCCTTCGTCGGGGCGATGGGGTGGTATCGTGATGACTCGCCGTTTGTGCAGTCGCCGCGCAACATCGCCATTTCGCTGTCGCTCGAGGCGGCGGAGGTATTGGAGCATTTCCAGTGGGGTGAGGACGCCGTCCCCGAGGCGCTCGCCGAGGAGTTGGCGGACGTCGCGCTCTACCTGCTGCAACTGGCCTACCTCACCGGCATCGATCTGGAGCAGGCGATTATGGACAAGCTCGCGGTGAACTACCG
>JAIOAS010000095.1 GCA_019873725.1 Chloroflexota bacterium
GCATTGGCCCATGCGCCGTTACCCCAGTAGGTAGCCGTGAGTGTAACCGTATTGCCGGCTTCCACGTTTAGCCCCACCGCCTGGCTGAGCACGACGGTATTGGTGATGAGCGCCTTGCTGTTACCGGCAAAGTGTAGTCCGCTGCCGGCAGCGCCCTGGTTGCGTGCAATGGTCAAATGCAGTATACGCGGGGCGGAGGCGTCTATGTAGAGTCCGCTGCCCAAATCGCTGGCCGCGTTATCCACGATGACGCTGTTGACCACCCCTGCATCGCTGGCCTCGAGGTACAATCCGCCGCCCCGCGCGCTCGTGTTAGCAAAGATCAGGTTGGACGCAATGTCCACCGGACTCTGCGCCAGGTAAACCGCGCCGCCCCGGTCAGCGGTATTGTGATGGAGTGTGTTCTGCGTGAGCTGTGCGTTCGGGGACTGGAACACATACACACCGCCGCCGTGGTGGGTCGCGGCATTGCTGAAGATGTATGAGTGCGCGACGGTAAGCGTGGCATTGTCTGCGTACAGGCCGCCGCCGTGGGAGGCGGTGTTGGTGAAGATGTGTGCGTGTGTGACATGCAGCGCGGCGTTATCCGCATACAGACCGCCGCCATAGCTTGCAGTGTTGCTGAAGACATGCGAGTCCGCGACGTGGAGCGCGGCGTTATCGGCGTGCAGGCCGCCGCCATTGACGGCGACGTTGTCGAAGACCTCTGAGTCCAGCACGTAGAGCGTAGCTGTGTCGGCCATCACCCCTCCGCCGTTCGCGGCCTGGTTGTCGAAGATCTGGACCTCTTGCAGCGTGAGTGTGGCGTTGTAGGCATAGATACCCCCACCGGCATCTGCGCCGCCGCCCACGGCGGCATTTCCCCCCCGGAGACGCAAGCCGCGCACGGTCGCCTCGATGCCTTCGGCCACGTATATGACACGTCCCAAATTCAGCGCGTCTACGGTTGTGGGGTACGCTGCCGGGTCAGGATACAGCCATTGGGTGAGGGTGTAGCCACCTTGAATTGTCAACGATTTGTTCAAATACAGCGTTTGCGTCACACCGCCGGTGTTTTGTACACCGGTGCACGTTCCGGCGACTTTTACCAGATCGGTGGGGCTATTGCTGGCGTTCACTGCAGCTTGAAGCGAGCCGTAGATGTACGAGGATTGATTCAACCGGACGAAACACAGCCCGTTGTATTCACTGGCGCCCAAATCATACCCTAGCTGCTGCGGGCGTACAATGCCATCCAGATCCGTCGCCACGCCGCTCGGCACGCCGGCGTCGCGGGCCGCCGAATTGAGGCCAATGCGATAATTGCCGTCATCCGGCGCGAGAAAATCAGGATTGCCCGTTACGTTTGGCCCGTAGGCGACAAAGGTGCCCGGCCCACCTGCATCCTGTGCATTGCCCCAAAGTGTGGCGTTGAACGTCGCCGCCGCGCCCTGCGCGACCGAAATGCCAACGGTGTGGCTGATGAGGATGGTGTTGGTGAAAACGGGCGCGCTGCCCTGCACGTGGACGCCGACCTGGTAGGCGTCGGCATTGCGGGCAATTGTGCTGTGCAACCACGGTGCATTGGACGTGCTCAAGTAGATGCCGCCGCCCTGCCCGGCGAGGCTGACGTTATCGGCGACGACGGTGTTCAGCATTCGCGCCGTTGTACTTGCCAGGTACATCCCGCCGCCATCGGATTGCGCGGTATTGGCGAGCACCACATTGCCATCGAATATCTCTTGCACGGCGCCGGTGATGTACAGACCGCCACCGCGGCCTTGGGCTTGATTACCTTGAATGACATTATGCAGCAGGGAGATGAGATAGGACGCTGTAGAAGCGATGTAAATGCCGCCGCCGCTGTCCGCAGTGCCTGTAGACACATTCCGCAGCACGTAATTTTCGATCAACACTGGTCGGCCACGATATACGAAAAGACCTCCCCCCTTCGCTGCGGTATTGTCGGTAACCGTATTGTGCTGTAAGGAGCTGTTTGCGCCCGCCACATTCAGATAAACTCCTCCGCCAAATCCAGGCGTTGTGTTTGTCACAATCTCGTTGTAAGCCAGGGTTGCAGTACCGCCATTTACAAAAACGCCGCCGCCGGCCGCAGCATTAACGGCGAGTGCGCGGTTGTACGCGATCCAGTTCTGGCGCAAAATCGCTGAAGCCGCGTCGACGTAGACCCCACCCCCTTGTAGTTGCGCCGTATTGCTATAAATGGCGTTGGATTCCCATTGCGATGCGCCGCCACTGATGAACACCCCGCCGCCGCGATTGGTGGTGCCGGTGACCGTGTTGAAGGCTATCGTGTTGGTGAGGTAACGGGCAGTGGTGATCCCGCCCTGCACAAATATGCCGCCGCCCAAGTTCGCTGTATTTGAAAGGACAGTGTTCAATTGCACTAATGCATCGCCGGTATCGCGGATGTACAGACCGCTGCCGCGCCGCGAGATATTCTCCTGGAACCAATTCCCGTCAACCTGTGCGCCGGATGTGCTTTCCAATCGCATCCCACCGCCATAGCTTGACGTTGTGTCGTTCGATACATTAAATTTCAGGATATTCCTCACAAATCGCGGGTTACCGCCAGCGTAATAGACACCCCCACCGCTACTGACAGCACTATTGAAAGCTATCGTATTTTCAACGCATTGCGGACTGGCAGCCGTACCATAGATCCCGCCGCCCACGCCGGCCGAGGTGTTCGTCAATACTTGATTGTGAGCTATGAGTAGGTTACTGGAACGTAGATCGAAACCGCCGCCGCTTGAGGAGGCGTGGTTGAAGAACACCTGATTACCGGTCAGGACGGCAGTATGATCGGTTGTAAGATATAATCCGCCACCGGTATGCGCTGTATTGGTCATAAAGAGATTGGCTGCGATCAAAGCCCCGGTGGTTTTGTATAGCGCCACGCCGCCGCCGGCGCCGGAACGATAGGGCGTTTGGTTGCCAATGAAGCGATTGTTCTGCAAGTACGGCGTGCCATAGCTGACGTATAGACCGGCTCCAGAGGCACCTCGGTTGCCGAGGAAATCGTTCGCCCGCAGGGTCAGGCTCGCAACGGTGTTTGCATAGATGCCGCCACCCTGCGAGCGGCTATAATTGTCGCTAATGACACTGGTGGACAACAAAAGGTCAGTCCGATCCGCATAGAGTGCGCCGCCTAAGCTGTTAGCCGTATTGGAAATGAATTGGCTGGTTGAAATTTGTGCGGAACTGAGCAAGAAATACAAGCCGGCGCCATGACCGGAGCTGCCCCACGTATAATTGTGGCGTACATCCAGGTCGCTCAACGTCGCCGCACCGCCATTGATGAATAGTCCGCCACCCCGGTCTGCGCCATTCTCGTGAATGATAACCTGCTGCCCGGTCAACTGTGTATTTTGCACGTAACCACCGCCGCCCTGGTAGGCCCCGGTGTTGGCGTCGAGTTGCGTTTGCTCGGTCAGCGTCAGTGTGCTGTTCAGCGCGTATAGCCCGGCGCCGCCTTGTCCTGAAGCCGCGCTGTTTTCCAGTACATTGGCGCGTAAAATGACGCCTGCCAGTCGGCCGGTCGCCCCGTCGGCGAGGTATAAGCCGCCGCCAGATGTGGTCGCGGTATTGGTCATCGCGCCGCCGCCCGTCCAGTTCAACGCGCCGCCGGAGACATAGATGCCTCCGCCAAGCAAAGCTTTGCTGTCATAGATTTGCACTTCCTGCAACTCCAGGCGCGTATTTGCCCCGTACACCCCGCCGCCGTAGCTTTGCGCGCTGCCGCTTTGGAAGGCATCGCCTCTGATCAAGTGGAGATTCGCTAACGTCACGGTTATCCCCGGCGTGACAAACACTGCGCGTCCCTGGTCGCGTGCATCCAGCACTGTTGTCACGGTGGGATAGGCTGTTGCCCAGTTTGTGGGCGTATAACCGCCGCGCAGGGTCAGGGTCTTGCTGATATATGCCACCTGGTTCAAGCCGCTGGCGTGCGTGTAGATATCCAGACAATAACCGGCGACTTTGATCTCGTCCCCGCTCCCGGCTAAGTCGAGCGCCGGCTGGACCTGGTCAAAGATCACCCCGTTTAGATTTACCCAACAATTATCCGGTATGATGCTCACTTCAGCCGTGCGGGGAGCAGATAACTCGGGATGCGTCAAGAGCGCCATGTTGAGCAACGGCTCGCCCAAAGGTGCATCCACGTTTACGGTCACCGGGACGGTAAACGTTATCCGTTGTCCCGCGCCGAGCGTAAATCCATCGAGTCGCAATTCTTGTCCCGCAATGCTGGTGTTGAACGGCTGTGGCGGCGTCACGGTAATCGCCTCTGCCGCAAAAATCATGCCAGTTTCCATCGTGTCGCTCACGACGGCCTCCGTGGTTGCCGTCGGCAAATTACTGCGCACGATGAGGGTGTACGTAATGCGGTCGCCCACGCGCGGCGTTGGATCGTTGACCGTTTTTTCGAGCAACAATCGCGGCCGGGAATAGCGCACGGCGACGCCGGCCAGGTTCGCATCAGCATAATAGTATTGCAACCCGCGGGCTCCGGTTTGATTCTCAATACCGATTATGCTGTAGCTATTCGTCTGTGTTTTGGCATCCAGATAATGCACCTCGATTACATTCGAGCTTTCAAACAGTTTGATCTGGAAAGTGCTCGTGATTCCGGTGCTGCCTAAAGAAAGCGCGTGATACTGCACAATGAAATACCGATTGGGCGCTACGCCTTTGGTCTCGTAGTAGAATTTTCCCCCATACCGCATATCCAGGTCATTCCACCATCCGGCGATCAAGCCGTTATGGACATCATTGGTGGGAATGGGCACAGGCACGCCGGAACTTGGCGACTGTCCCGACAAAAACGTTACAAAGCCGTTGCTGCTGAGGTACAAACTTGTATAATTGGTGTCATAAAAGTTGAATGAAAAGCCAATCGGCAGCGCGCTGCTCATGCCATTGTCCACCAGGGGACTGAAAACGATCTCTGTGCCGGTACTGGATATATCCTCAAAATTGAATGTCGGCCCGCCCGGTTGCCGGCTATCCTCCAGCGAATAATCCCGGTTGGTGGCCATGCCCAGGGTGTAGGACCACCCGTTTTTTAGCGCGGTGACATTAGGGAAAATGACCTGATCCCCAACAATGTAGCTGGAGGCTTGCACTGCTCGGAATTGGCCGGTAGTTCCAGGCCGGCCCAGGAGCATGTAAATACCGCCTGGTGTGTCTTCAATGCCGCCTTCGCTAAAGTCAAACTTCAACGTCACGGCGCCGCCATTGTCCCCTACATCCGTTTTTACAAAATACCAGTTGCGCTCCCAGCGTGAACTGACTCCCACGGGTAAAGACGCGCTTGTCCAGGCATTGAGCGCCGTGCGATGCCCGGCCATCCAGTAATCACCGGCATCTTGCAAATACCCGCTATCGCTCAAGATCAAGCCTGCCCCTTGCGCCTCGGTATGCATCCCATCGGCCTCTTTGCCGATCCCGATGACGTCACGAATGTAGGCGGCGCTGCTATACTTCGTTGCGCCGGCGCTCAAGGGAATGGCGTACTTCGTGCTCAGATAGTTTTCGATGATGATTTGCTGCGCCATATTGAGTGACGTTGTGAAGACGATGATTTCTGAAATATCGCCCTCGTGAAATGCATCGGGCGTCACATTGGGATAGTCCGGCAGGTTCCCATTGAGGCGCGCGCCGATGTCCACCCCCACCGTGGTGGTGGGGTAAGTGCCGCTCGTCAGCCAGCCTCCCGCCAGTGCGGATAAAGCGACCGGCGCGCCATTGGAATGGAGACGCACGCTCGTCGTCGGCGTCAAGCCGCTGGTGAGCACCACCGTACTGAAGATGAGTGGCTGCTCCGCCGTGATCCGCGTGGTCGCCGCTACGGTGGCATTGCCGGCGCCGCGATGCAAGCCAAAATCCCCCTCGGCGTCAAACGTATAACCCAATTCCAGATTGCGATTCACATCCAGCCCGGCCGAAGCGCCATAGTTTAGCAACACGGAGGTCTGGGTATACACGGTTGCTTTGAACGCGACGATTATGCTCAACCCGGAGGTGGGCGTGGCAAATAATTGCAGCGGATACGTGCTGGTGAGCACATCCATAGTGAATTCGAGAGCCCTTGTGGAACGGTAAATGGGTTGTAGAGCTGGATCGGTCTGCGTTACATGGAGTCCATGACCGCTTTGATCGCTCCAACAGGCCACCGGGACGCCAATGCTTGCCGGCGACAGGCAGGCCGGGTCCGTATACAACCCTTGATCCGTGCGCAACCAGAGCTGCAAAGCAGAGTCGCCGTCAGTGCTGCCTACACCACCCGGCCCGCCGGCCGCTAATAACCGGGACGGCAAGATCAGGCTCATCAGGCACAACAACGCGCCTAACAGAACCACTTGAAGACTCTTCTTCGAGAAGTTGGATTTTGCTCGCATCACTTTCATGGCCTTCCTCCTAACTCATCTATGCCTGGCGCAATCGAGTCCTACGTGTAACAATACCCTCTACGCGGCAGTGCATCCCTGGAAATCGCCGTAGGTTAAGTGTAGTATAATGGAAGTCTGATTTTCGTAAAGCCTCTACGTGGACAGAATATCAATCGATCGGGTATGGCGATTCCACGTCCTCGGAAGAAGCTGTGCGCGCAAGATGCTGTGCACTTTATCGGCAACTAAAGGTTGCTCATTGGCTGACAAGGAGGCAGGTATGCGTATACTACTTACCGGACACAAAGGCTTGCTTGGCCGCACACTGCTGCCATTGCTGGCCGATCACGATATCCTGGGCATCGATTTGCCTGAACACGACATCACCGACCGCGCGGCTTTGCTCGCATTGACGCGGGACTTTCGCCCTGACCTGATCTTGCACCAGGCTGCGTTCACGAATGTGGACGGCTGCGCCCGCGATCCGGTGCTCGCGTATCGCGTCAACGGCATGGGGACGCAGAACGTGGCGCTCGCCGCCGCTGAAGTGGATGCGGAGATGCTCTATGTGAGCACCAACGAAGTCTTTGACGGCCGCGCAACCGAACCGTATCACGAGTGGGCCGCCACCAATCCGATCAACGCTTATGGCCGCTCCAAACTGGCGGGCGAATGGTACACCCGGCACCTGCTCCGACGTTTCTACATCGTGCGGACGGCGTGGCTCTACGCGGCGGGCGGGCGCAACTTCCCCCATCGCATCATCGCGTTGGCCGACGAACGCGGCAGCCTCAACGTCGTCACCGACGAGGTGGGCAGCCCGACTTATGCGGTGGACCTGGCCCAGGCGCTCGTCGCGCTCATCGAAACGCACGCCTACGGCATCTATCACCTGGTCAATGCCGGTATCGCCTCGCGCTACGAATTTGCCCAGGAAATCCTGCGCTTGAGCGGGCGCGCGCACGTCCCCGTAACCCCTATCACCTCGGCGGACTTCCAGCGTGCCAGCACCCCGCCCCTCTACGCACCCCTGGCGAACAACGCCGCCGCCGCTCTTGGTATCCACTTGCGCCCCTGGCAAGACGCTCTCGCCGAATTTTTGCAGGAACCTTCATGTCGTGAACAGTAAGCTCACCACGAATCTTCACGAATTCACACTAATTTTTCCTATTCGTGAAGCTTCGTGCAGATTCGTGCAGATTCGTGCAGATTCGTGGTTGGCTTTTCAGGAGACGCAGAATGATTTCCGTCATCATCCCCAACTGGAACGGTGCGCATCACCTGCCGGTGTGCCTGGACAGTTTACAGCAGCAGACCTATCCCCACGTGGAAATCATCGTCGTGGACAACGGTTCGCACGACGAGTCCCTCGATGTGCTCGCGCGCTATCCCGACGTGCGCACGCTCGCGCTGGGCGAGAATCGCGGCTTTACCGGCGCGTGCAACGCCGGCTTCCGCGCCGCACAAGGCGAGATTCAGGTGCTGTTGAACAACGACACGGAAGTCGATCCGGGCTGGCTGGCAGCGGTTGCCGCCACATTCGATGCGCATCCCGAAGTGGGGTTGGTGGCCTCCAAGATGTTGCTCTTCGACCAACGCGACACCTTCCACACGGCGGGCGACTACGTCACGCCGGACGGCCTGGCGCACAATCGCGGCGTCTGGCAGAAGGACGTGGGCCAGTACGATCACCCGGCCTACGTCTTCAGCGCGTGCGGCGGGAGCGCGGCGTATCGCAAGACGATGCTGGACCAGATCGGTCTGTTGGACGATGATTTCTTTTTCTCGTTCGAGGATGTGGACCTGGCGTGGCGGGCGCAACTGGCGGGCTGGCGCTGTCTCTACGTGCCGGATGCCGTCGTTTACCACAAGCTCAAGGCGTCCGGTGGAGGCGTCACCGCCTCGTTCCACGATGGGCGCAACCGTATCTACACACTGGTGAAGAACTATCCCGCCGATTTGTGGCGTGTGTATTGGCGCGCGGTGCTCGGCGCGCAGCTCAAGCTGGCGTGGGAGGCGCTGCGTCTATGGCGCGGCGCGGCAGCGCGGGCGACGTTGCGCGGCCTCGCAGCGGGGGTGGTGGGCATTCCGAAGATGCGGCGCAAACGGCGCGCGATTCAGGCCGCGCGCCGCGCGGATGCTGCGTATCTGGCAGCCTTGATGACCCCGCCCTACGAAATCCCCTTGTGATTTGCCCGCTATCTGAAAAGTGTTCTGCACCTGAAACATTATTCGCTTTCCAGGTCGAACAGCATTTCCAGCAAATCATCGGATAGCATGTCGAGGCGCTTTTTGTCGCGGTCAGCCTGCGCCATGTTGATGTCGATGACCAGTTGCGCTAATGCTGCGCGGTCGTCAGGCGCAAGCGTGTCGCCATCCAACAGCCGGTGGGCGCGCGCCATCAACGTCGCGTCGGCTTCCAGGGGGACGAGGGGCGCGACGGTGTGGATGGACCCTGCCTGGTACGAATCCACCAGATTTGTCTGCGCCTCGGTGATCTGCGCAGCGCTCAAGCGTGTGGGCGAGGCTTCCACCGTGATGTTTTCCTGCCGGCCGGTCTTGCGATCTTGCGCCGTCACTTTGAGGATGCCGTTCACGTCCATATCGAACTTCACCGTCACCTTCGCCAATTCGCCCGGATACTCCGGTTCCAGGCCGGTGATCAGAAAGTCGCCCAACAGCGTGTTTTGTGACGCCACCGGCTGTTCGCCCTGGTAAACTTCAATCTTGATGGTATCCTGCTCCGGGAAAAGCGTGTTGAACACTTCCTCTTTGGTGACGGGAATGGTGGTATTGCGGTGGATGAGCACTTTGTAACGGTCGGGAATGATGCGCCCCAGGCGGGGTTCGGCGACGGCGATGCCGAGCGAGTAGGGCGTCACATCCACCAGGATGGCGTCAATCGGCTCGCCGGCGATGATGGCAGCCTGCACGCCGGCGCCTAGCGCCACCACCTCTTCGGGATTCAGCGTCATGCGCGGCTCGGTGTCCAGATAGTCGGCGACCAGTTCCCAGACCGCCGGCACCCGCGATGAACCGCCGACCATCAACACTTGCGTCAGTTCGTCGGCGCTGACGCCGGCGTCGGTCAGCACGTGGTCAATGGATTCGGTGGTTTGTTCCAGCAGGTCGGCGATGGCCTCCTCAAATTCGTGGCGGCTGACCTCGTATTCGAGGTGCAATGGGATGCCGCGCTTTTCGGCGATGTACTCCTCCCTGATCCATGCAAACGGGTGATCCGACAGGGTGATTTTCGCCATTTCGGCGGCGCGCTGCAAACGCGCCCACGCACGACGATCCGCGCGCAAATCAATGCCGTGTTGTTCCTCGAACTTTGCCGCCACCAACTGGGCCAGCCGTTCATCGAAGTCGTCACCGCCCAGGTGGGTGTTGCCGTGGCTGGCGCGCACTTCCACGATGCCGTCCATCAATTCCACCAGCGATACGTCGAACGTGCCGCCACCCAGGTCGTAGACCAGCGCCAGTTGATCCTGACCCAGGTTCAGCCCGTAGGCCAGCGCCGCCGCCGTCGGTTCGTTGATGATGCGCCGCACGTTGAACCCGGCGATTTCGCCGGCGTCGCGGGTAGCCTGCCGCGCCGCATCGGAAAAGTAAGCCGGCACGGTGATGACCGCGTCGGTGACTTCGCTGCCCAAATTCTGTTCGGCGATGCGCTTCATTTCGCGCAGGATGAAGGCCGAGACTTCCTGGGGGCTGAACATGCGCCCGCCCATCGTCACCCGCAGCGCGGTGCCCATCGCTCGTTTGATCGAGCGCACGGTGTTGTCGGGGTCGAATACGTACTGGTTGCGGGCCGGTGTGCCGACCAGCCAGCGTCCATCAGGCGTGTAGCCGACGACGGAAGGCGTGATGCGCTCGTCGCCGTTCGGCAGCATCACCGGCACGCCGTTGCGCACGACCGACACGCCGGAATTGGTTGTCCCTAAATCAATGCCTACAATTGTACTCATAGTTCTCCTGAAATTGGTAATGGGTAACGAGTAATGAGTAATGAGTAATGAGTAAAGAGTAATGAATATGCTCTTAACTCTTAGTTCTTAACTCTTGCATCCTGCATCTTGCATCCTGCATCCTGTATCTTGCCCTCTGCCTCATTCTTTGGGCTTGAAGACGACGACGTCGGCGTAACGGAGAACGCGGTCGGCGGTGCGATAGCCCCGGCGATCTTCGGCGATGATCATGCCAGCGGGGGGCGGCGTCTCGTTTGCGCCGTCGCTATCTGCCGTCGTTGCCACTGCGATGTGCTGATAGGGGTCGAACATTTGCCCGACGGTGGGGATGGGGGTGACGCCGCCGTTTTCCAGCACCGCCAACAGCCGGTCACGCACCAGGCGTAATCCATCCAGCCAACTGCTGAGCTTGGCACGGTCGGCGGGTGAAACGAGAACCGCCTGCGCTGCGGTGAGGTTGGGTGATTGCGCCGCTTTATCCCGCGCCGCCAGGTAACGCTGACCACTGGCGATGGCGTTGTCCAGGCCATCCAGCGCCGGCAGGAGCGACTGTAACCATTCCTGCCGCGCGGCGTTCACTTTTTCGTCCGCCAACTTCTCCACCAGGTCGGTTTGCTGCGCCTGCTGCGTTTCCAACATGGTCAGCGTTTTTTCGACGCGCGCGGCTTGTTCTTCGATCAGCATACTGGTCTTGAACTGCGCCTTGCCGAGTTTGCGGACTTCTTTCTCCAGGGTATCTTGATCGGCAGTCGCCTGCCGCGCGGCAATGTCCCGTTCCAGGCGGGATAACAAATCGGCCAATGTAGCCCATACACGGCGGCGATCACTCATAGCTGAATCGGGCGATAGTCCTTTTTGAAGTTGGATTCTCCCAGATCGCCGTGGTGTTGCAGCAAGCGCCAGATATCTTCCACGTGAAAGTCGAGGTCGAGTTTGCGGGGGCGCTTGCGCGGTTCCCATGGCGTCGGCGGCTGGAAGAGGAACAGATCGGTGACGGCTTTTGCATCGGCGGTGCGCAGTTTTTCGTAAGCCGCACGGATCAACTTGAAGGTGTCCGGGTGCTCTTCGGGCGAGTGCTCGCGCACCAGCGCAAAGTAGGCGCGCTTGATTTCGTGCGCCGTTGCGCCTCGCTGCAAGCCCAAGACTGCATACGGATCGTTGCTGGTCAGATTCGGCGTCAGTTCGCCGCGCCGGGGTTGACGCCGCGCCTGGGGATCAATACCGGAAGGGATTGAAGAATCCATCGTCATCGCCGAACTCCTCCTCATCATCATAGTCATCGTCATCTGCAAAATCGAGGAAGGGCAGCATGCTCGGATCCCCCCTAAGCAAGCCTGGCCCCAGTCCTCGCAGCATCATATTCAGCAAGTCTGGCGGTACATGGAGTAGATCGCGCGTAATTTTAACATGGTGCAACGCATCCGGGTCCCTGGACTGGCGAGCGGCTTTCTCAGCCTCGCGCACGTGACGGCGCGCTGTCTGTGAATCGCCGCGCCGCAGCGCCAGCATCGCTAGCGATGTGTAAGTGCGCACGATGTCTTGTCCGGCGGCCAAGGCGCGTTCCAAATAGTGCTGCGCCATCTCAACAAAAGGTGAGAGCACCAAAAGCTGTCCGATCTTCGCCAGCGGTTCCTCTTCCGGTGGTGTCACTTCCACGGCGCGATCGAGCCAGGGCGGTCCCAACGCTTCCTCTACCTCCATCGCGTAAATGCCTTGCGCGAGATAGAATGCCATAGGAATGTTTTTGACTAAAGCTTCAGCCTGGCGCATCAGTTCCCACGCGCGCTCCGGCTCGTGTTCGTCCAGCCACATGTGGATGATTTGTTCATACACCCGCAAATCCTGCGCGCTGTGGGTGAGCGCCTGCTCAAAGTAGGATTCGGCCGTCTCCAGTTGGCCCATCTGGTAATAACATCCTCCCAGGCGCGCCAAGAGATAGCCATCGTGCGGCCGGTAGACCAGCGCCTCGTTGAGATTGCTGATCGCTGCGTTATAATTCGACCACGACAGCGAATTTTCAGCTTGATCCAGATAGTAGTCCGCCAGGCTTTGCCGGGCTTCCACATTATCCGCATCGAGCTCCAGGACGCGCTTCCAGTAATTGGGCGCGTTCCTGGCACTCCACCAAGTGCCGCTCTCCTTCACCACCTCTCCCATACGCAGCAGCGCGGGGATGTAGTCCTTATCTTTCTCCAGGATGCGTTGCAGCTCGTTCTCCGCCGCCCAGAACCGCCCATCGTTAATCATCCCCTCGACCAGGGCCATGCGCGTCTCCAGGCTGTCGGGATTCCACTTGACGGCCTGTTTGTACACGTTGATGGCTTCTTCGTACTCACCGGCCTTGATGTAACACTCGGCGGCGCGCTTCCACAGCAGCGAGACCTGCTCGTCGGTGATGGCGTCGGGATGATCGGCTTTGCGTGGACGGCGGCGCAGGGCTTCGCGCCACATCTCACCGGCGGCGATGAAGTCCTCGGCTTTCTCGTGGGCCAGCGCCAGATTGTACGCCAACCGGAAGCTGCCGCCGTCCAGATTGCGTGCGGCTTCCCAATAGTGGTAGGCTTTTTCCCACTGCCCTGCCGAAGCCGCCTGGTACCCCAGTTGTTGGTAAATGTGCGCCAGCATCTCGTCGCGGCGGTTATCGTTGGGCGTGTGACGGGCGGATTCATTCACGGCGGCCAGAGCGCTTTCCGCGTCGCCTTCGCTTAAACATTGTTCGGCCAAACGGAAGTAGAGTTCCCCTAGATTTTGGGAGAGATAGTCCGAACGATAGCCCTGGACGTAAGCCGTTGTCCATTGCTTACGCGCTGTGTCCCAATCTTCGGCTTGGGCGGCCAGCACGCCCAGGTAGTAATGCGCAATCTGTGCTTCTTGTGGCGAAGCCGGCGATTGGAGCGTCTGTTGGAGGAGCTGCCGTGCCTTTTCTGCCTCGCCGCCGTCCAACGCAACCAACCCTTGCCACAGTAGCGGCGTGTCTGCGCCGAGTATGTAGGGGCGGCGACGAAAAACGCCCGCATTACGCAACATGGCGCGTTCAGAGTCGGTGAGGTCGCCCCACACCGGCCTGGTGGCGGGGTCAATCCCTTGCTGAAGCAGGGCCAACGCGAGGGGATAGGCGGCGCGACGGGCAAAGTTGCTTGAGCTGCGGCGGACTTTTTCGTAGTTGATGATGGCGGTGTCTGGCCGACCGCAACGCTGCGCGACCAATCCCAGGTGGTAGGCATAGCAGGGGTCTTCGGGCTGCAATTCCACCGCCCGCTGCATATCCTGCAGCACAAGTTCGAGATTGGGCTGCGGCGCAGCGAGCAGCTCCTGCCCGCGCCGGAAGTAGGCTTCGGCCAACGCAGCGGCCGGCAACATATCCGCCGACTGCGCACGTACCCGCTCCCAGGTCTCTATGGCCTGGTTGTAGTCGCCTATGTGGAAAGCATTGCTGCCGCGCGTGCGTAATGTGGCTGCCCCCTGGCGATTGGGCGACGATTTCGCGTGTTTCTTACGTTTTGTCATACGTCTGTCCTATCATACATATTATGACAATTATATCATAATAGCCTTTGTATCATACCAGGCCGCGAGTGCCGTCACCAGGCCCACCTGCCCGGCCTGCCGCGCCAGGCGGATGCCGAGGCGGACAATGGTGTACGCTTGCTGGATGAGCAACGTCGGCAGCCACCAGTGCAGTGGCAATAAATCCACCAGCCAGCGATGCGCCAGGTAGAGCAGGCCGTAGAGCGCCAGCCCCCCGCCGACCAGGGCCGCGAGGGGCAACGCCTGTCTGACCATGGCGCGAGCGGCGGCGCCAAGCACCTGGAAAACGCCGCGCTGATTCTGCGTCAGGGCCACTGCGCGCGCCACCTCGGTCCACGTGGCGATGAGACCCGCCAGCGCCAATCCCACGCCGGCGATGACCCAGCCGAGCGCAGGTGAGCGCATATAAACGAATACCGCCAGCAGCAACGCTGCGCCGCCAACCCCGCCGACCAGGACCGCGCCCAGCAGGTTGAGCGTAAGGAAAGCCCCGAACCACCGCCATCCGGCCTGGGCGAACGCGCGCCACGAGAGCGGTTGGCCCGCGGCGTACTCGGCCAGCGTCCCACCTTCCAGCCACGTCCAGATCAGCCGGGCAAGTACCCAGATGGGAAACGCCAGCAGCAGGGCGAGTGTGCCCCAGATTCCGCCTCCATTGCCTGCTCCCGACATCACAAAATCGCTTAACGCATCCACTGAGCGCGTTGCCAGGATTTGACTGAAGAGCGGATGGCGGGTGAGCGGCGCCCATGCCAGCGTCATCAGCAAGGCCGGTCCCAGCGCCATACCTGTGGTCAGCAGGTAACTCAGGGCCCACCCGCGCGGCCTCTCTATCACTCGTCGCAGATACGCTCCCAAGCCCATTCGCCGTTCCCTATCTACCGTTTGCCATTCGGCATTTACCATTTGCCGTTCGTCATTTTCTACCATACGGCCCCTCCCCAGAGAAAATCCTGCCAGAAGCGCAGCCAGCGCACAGCGAGACCTGCGCCCGCGGCAGGATCGGGCGCGCGGCGCAGTTGGTTGTTGGCGAGATCGCGGTCGAGTACGATAGCGCCGGCGGGGTCAATTTCCACCAGGCGCGGCGCGCCGTCGATGGTCAGCGTGGGGGTATCGCAGGGCCAGGCTAGCGTTTCCGGCGCTTGTCGTCCGCTGCGCGTGACCCGCACCGTGGTGGGAATGCAGAGATCGCCTTCACGTTCCAGGGTGGCCTGCTCATCGAGCGTGACCACGCGTATATCCAGTGTGGCGTTGCCGCGGACGAGTTGCTCGAAGAACCACGTCGTCACTTCTGCCCCCAGCGTCTCTTCCATCACGGCACGCACGTCCTCCGCACGCGGATGGGCGAAGGCATAACGGTCGAAATACGTGCTCAAGAAGCGCTGCATGGCCGCCTCACCGACGGTGCGCTCAACGGTGGTGAGCGCCAGTGCAGGCTTGGAGTATGTCGCAATCCCGTATTGCAGCGAATCAAAATCCCAGGCTGCGCCGGCCATCGGGGTATCGGGATACATTATGTACTGTAGCCGGTGCATTGCCAGGTAGGAGAAGTTCCATCCCAAACACTCCACAATCGCGCCGTCGTAAAGGGCGTTCATCGCGCGTATTGTGGCGTAGTCGGTGAAGCTTTCGTCCAGCCAGGGTTCTTCGGCTTCGTTGGTGGCGACGACCGACTGGAACCACTGGTGCCCCAGTTCGTGGACGGCTTCCACCTCGATCATGCGCACGCACGCCGGCATCATACCGCCCAGCGCGCCGACGGTGAAGAGCGTCGGGTATTCCATCCCGCCCGCGCCGCCCGCGTCCGGCGGAACGATGACGACGGTGAGGTGGGGGTAGAGGCTCTTGCCGTAGGCGCCGAACCAGGCATGGTAGAGCGGGAGGGCGCCGGCGGTAGCCTGGAGGGCGCGGCGGGCCATCGCGCGTTGGCGTGGATAGTACACCACGCGCACATCGACGCCTTCGACCTTGCGCGTCATCTCGCGGTACTTGGGCGAGGCCGTCCAGGCGAAGTCGATGACGTGCTCGGCGCTAAAAGTGTGCGTTACTGTGCCGTCGGCGTTGGCTTTCGCGGTGGGAGCGGCGGTGCCGGTCGCCGCGACGACCCAGCCCTGCGGCAAGGTGAGCGCCACATCGTAACGGCCAAAGTCGGCGTAGAACTCGCTGTTGGCGTGGAAGGGGTAGGCGTTCCACGCCCCGCCGTGCCGCTCATCTTCTTCCCACACACCGAACTTGGGAAACCACTGCCCGCCGAAGATGAAGTCACCGCCATCGGCCCATCCCGTGCGGGCGAAGGCTTTGGGGAACTGCGCGGTGAAAGCGATGTCCACACTGACGCTCGCACCGGGCGCAACCGGTTGCGGCAGGGCCACTTCGACGAGCGTTTCGTCATCGTCAAGGGGCTTCACGGTGAGCGCCGTTCCGTCGGCGAGCGCAATCTGGTCGATGCGGATCCAACCGGGGGCATTGGGATCGAAACTGTAGCCACGCAACCTCAGGTCAGATTCGCGCAGCCACAGTGTCTCCGCGCTGCGGAAGGCATTGAGGTACAGGTGGAAGACCAGGGTGGGGATGGGGACAGTGGTGTGGTTGTGGTACATGGCGGTTTGTTGTCCGGTGAGCATGTGCGTCTGCGGGTCGTAGGTGGCGACGATGGTGTAGGAGGCCACATCAGGTGGCGGGACGGTTGCCTGGCCCAGCGACGGCGCGGGCGCTCTCAACAACCCGACGCAGCACAAAAGCGCCAGCCAGAGACAGCAGATTTTGGATTTTAGATTTTGGATTTTAGATTTTAGATTTTGGATTTTAGATTTTGGATTGCTCATACTTCTTACTCCCTTCTTCCTCCTCCCCTTCCTCTTTACTCCTCACTCTTTACTCTTTACTCTTTACTTCCCAATATCCCTTGAGCGCCGCGATGCTTTCTGTGAGCGCGGCGGCCTCGAAGGTGACGAGCGCATCGCGCAGGCCGGGGACAGGGGGATAGTAGGTATCCTGTTCCACGGCGCTGATGACAGTCTCGAAGTGTTCTGGCGAGATGCCCATGCGCCCGGCGAAGACCGAGGCGGTTTCCACTGCCTCAGGGTCGGCCAACTGATCCGTCACCCAATCGCGCCAGCGGCAGAGCGCCTCAGTTTCGACGAACGGGAGCCAGTGCCCCGGTTGAACTTTGCGAAGCAGCGGCACCAGAGCGGGCCATTGACGCAGCGTGGCTTCAGCCTGACGGTCCATGAGAACGCGCAGGGCGTTGTGATGGATGTTGCGCGTCAGGCGGTCGGACCACAGGCTCGATTCCATATAGAACGGGCGAAAGACGTCGCGCAGCCAACATTCATCCCAGACCAGATGCACCAGGTATCCACTGACGAAGGCGGCATGCGCGGAGTGCAATCGTTGTGGATTTGCCAGTTCGGGATACATTGTCAGCAACGTTTCGCCCGCGCGCGTAGTGGCGTCGCCGTGGACGTGGTAGAAGTGCGTCTCGAAGCGCGGCTGCCCGGTGAGCGATTGCACGTCGACGGCGGTGTTCCCCAGCAGAAACGCGCCCAGATGCGCGTCCAGGGCCTGCCGGATGGTTTCAGGCAGGCGGGCGTCGGCGAGTATATCGCGCGCGTAGACCAGATGTTGGAATGGCGTCGGCATTGTCC
>JAIOAS010000096.1:0-6241 GCA_019873725.1 Chloroflexota bacterium
ACACAAAAAGCGGCCTGGTTTCTCAACCAAGCCGCTTCTCGAATGGGTCGTACAGGATTCGAACCTGTGGCCCTGGGCTTAAAAGGCCCCTGCTCTGCCGGACTGAGCTAACGACCCACGCGGGCTGTAGTATAGCACGGGAGAGGCAGTTGTCAAACTCAGAGGGACCGTTCAACAGTGTGCTCAGCTTTTGAACGGTCACCGGTTGACTTTCGACC
Organism: Chloroflexota bacterium; assembly: GCA_019873725.1. Classification (GTDB taxonomy): domain Bacteria; phylum Chloroflexota; class Anaerolineae; order B4-G1; family SLSP01; genus DSWT01. The sequence continues at coordinate 219 of JAIOAS010000096.1, forward strand.
GCTCAAGGCTATATTCAAACCGATTCGCGTAGATTAGCGAGATTCTGTACTGGTCAACGAGAGTTTGAACTTGTCGGACGGCTTTTTTTACCGCAGAGTTCGCTGAGAGCGCGGAGAAATTCTATGAATCTCTGCGAGCTTTGCGCTCTCTGCGGTGCAATATGTCTTTGACCACTACAAGATTAGCGAGATTCGCGGTTTATTTGGGAGGAATACATTATGGATTTCGTTGTGTTAGCGGACGCGATTGCCGCGTGGATGCGGGATTACGCAGGACAGGCCAGGGCAGAGGGCTTTGTGGTGGGGTTGAGCGGCGGCGTCGATTCCGCCGTCACGGCGGCGCTGGCGACGCGCGCGGTGGGAGCCAGCCACGTCCTGGCGCTCTGGCTGCCGTGTCACAGTCTGCCGGAGGATGAGGCGTATGCCCGGATGACGGCCCAGGCGCTCGGCTTGAGACTGCACACCGTCGATCTGAACGCCGCCTACGACGCCCTGCTGGCGGCGCTCCCGCCCGGCAGCGATATGGCGCGCGCCAACGTCAAACCGCGCCTGCGGATGACGGCCTGGTACTATCTGGCGCAATCGCACAATTATCTGGTCGCCGGGACGGGTAACCGCCCGGAGATGATGGTGGGATACTTCACCAAGTATGGCGACGGCGGCGTGGACATCGAACCGCTCGGCGAGCTGTACAAGCACGAGGTGCGGGCGCTGGCGCGCGTGCTCGGCGTGCCGGAGCCGGTCATCACGCGCGCGCCCACGGCGGGACTGTGGCCCGGGCAAACGGACGAGAGCGAGCTGGGCATCACCTACGCGGAACTGGATGCGATTCTGGCGGCCCTGGCAGAGGATCGAACACCCAACGCGCCGGAAGCCGTCGTCGCCCGCGTGCGGCGGATGGTCGCGGCATCGGCGCACAAGCGCGCGCTGCCGCCGATCTTTCACGTGGAAAGGTGAGATTTGTACGCGGATTTAAGGATTTCTCCGAAAGAAATCCGCCTTTTCCGTGTTAATCCGTGTACTGAATTTGCGGTAGACTGCTGACAACGATGATCATAGATTCAAACAACACACCCCACCCCCGCGAGGCGGATTCGTCACCCGAGACGCCGTCGCTGCTCGCCGCCAATCTCTACCTGTTGCTCGGCCTGATAGCGATTGTGGGAAGCAGTTACGCCTTCCAGGACGTCGGCGTACATTATGTCGTGGGCATCGCCGTCGAGGTAGTGCTGGCAGTGGGTGCGCTGCTTTTCCTGCGACTCGAAAAGCGCACAATGCCCTGGCGCGCGATCCGCCAGACGTTGCGCTGGCGCTGGCCCGGTTGGCGGCTGGTTGGCCTGGGCGGGGCGCTGGCCATGGGATTGTGGATGCTCGGTGTCATACTCAACCTGATCACCGTGGGCATCTTTGGCTACACCACGCCGGTGGAGCCGACGATGTTCCCGCGCACCGTCCTTGAGGCGCTGCTGCTGCTCGTCGCTACCGTCATCGCCGCGCCGCTGTGCGAGGAGATCATATTCCGCGGCTACGTCCAGCGCGCCTACGAACGCCGCAGCCCGTGGACCGGCATTCTCGTCAGTGGCCTCATCTTTGCCCTGTATCACCTGCGCTTCCAGGGTGCACCGGCACTGGTGCCCGTGGCGCTGGCGCTGGGATTCGTGGCGTGGCGCAGCGACAGTCTATTCCCCGGCATCTTGCTGCATGCCGCATACAACGGCGTCGCGTCGGCCATCCTCATTGCCGGCAGCTTTTTCTCCATGTCGGTGGTGGGGGGGCTGATTGTGGCCTTGATTTGTCTGGGCTTCCTTATGATCCCGGTGACGGCGGTTCTGCTGTGGCTCATCTGGCATTGGAGTACGCCGCCAGCACGGCCGGCCCTGCCCAGGCTACGAGGATGGCACGCGTGGGCATGGATCCTGCCGGTCATCGTATTGGCCGGCATCTACGGGCTCGCCGCTTACGCCGAAGTCCTGGTAGGGCGTTTCCCCGAGAAACTGGCGGTGGAGAAATTGGCCCTGCAGCCGCCGTCCGCCTGGGATACCCCCACGCGATGGCACTACGTCATCCAGGCCGGCTTGAATCAGACCGTAGGCGAGGTAGATTGCGATCTGACCCCGCAAAGCGACAGTATGACGCTAACCTGTCGGGTCAATCAAGAAGCCTTCAAGACCGACCTGCCGATCGATCTCCCGAAAAGCTTCGAGGGGCTCTCGCTGCCGGAGCACGACAGCGCGGGGGCCGCATACGAAAGCGCCGAACGTGTCATCTGGGCCAAGACGGACTTGTCGGTGCGGTCGATGGATAGCACGCGGACATCAGAAACGAGGCAGATCACGCTGACCCACAGTGCCGACGGAAACGCTGCCCGATTGCAGGTCGAAGGGGGCGACACGCCCCAAACGATAACCCTGCCGGCCGGCGCGTTCTTCGATGGCGAGTGGCCCTGGCGACTCTCGGCGCTGCCCTTCAACATCGCTTATGGAAGCACGCAGCCGCTCGTCGTGGTCAATCGGCAGGGATACGTCGATGTCGTGGACGCTTTCATCGTCGTCACCGGCAGCGAACCGGCGTGGACCCCGGCGGGCAACTTCGTCACGTGGAAGGTGACGGTCACCTACACACTGGACGGCGAGGAAACAACGCTGAGCGCCTGGTACGATGTGGAGTCACCACACACGCTGGTGCGCTATGATAACGGTGAAGTCCGGTATGTGCTAGAGAAGGTGGAATGACCCATGCTCTATTACGTTGAGGATGACGCGCGCGCATTGCGGCAAGCCTTCGAGAAGGTCGTCCTGCTCTGGCCGCAGGTGGAGACCCGGCGGATGCTCGGCTGTCCGGCTTACGTGGCCGATGGGCGGCTCTTCGCCTTTCTGGTGACGGACGGCGTGGTCATCACGCAATTGCGGCACAAGGACATCGAGGCATTGGCGCAAGACAACCAGACCGAACCGTTCAAGGCTGGAGAACGGGTCATCACCCGCTGGACAAAGGTGTTCATCACCGACCCTGCTGCTGTCGGGCGGATTATGAGCTTCGTGCGCAAGAGCTACCAGGCGGCAATGGAACGTAGATAAGCAAAGTCTCAGTAGATCCAAAAATGCTCCAAGGGGATCGTCAGATCCCCGTTCTGCTCTGGGTCTGGCGATCCAGATCAAGCAAAATTGGATCTACTGACTCTGGTTCTGCCGGTCTTAATCCAGCACGCGGCTCACCGAGTAAACCGTCAACGCAGCGTCAATGCCTTTGAGGTGTACCCCTGAGACCGGCGTGGCCTCGACCGAGTCCTTGATCAAGGCGTAGGTCTCCGGACTGACCAACACCTCGCCTGCCTTTGCCACCCCACAGATGCGCGCGCCGAGGTTCGCCGTGTGGCCGATAATTGTGTAGTCGGTGCGCTGTTCGCAGCCGAATTCTCCGACGGTCACTTCCCCTGTGGCGATGCCGATGCCCAACGCTGCCGGCTCGATGCCGCGCGCCCGCCAATCGGCCATCAGCCGCTGGTGCGCATTCTGCATAGCCAGTCCCACGCGCACAGCTCGCAACGCATGATCGGGCTGCGGCAACGGCGCGCCGAACAACGCCATCACCTCATCGCCAATGAACTTGTCCAGCGTCCCCTCGTAGGCATACAGCACTTGCGCCATACGGCCCAGGTAATCGTTGATAAACTCCACCAGCATCTCGGGTTTGAGTTTCTGGGCCAACTCCGTCGAGCCGCGCAGGTCGCCGTAGAGCACGGTGAGGGTGACCCGCTCGCCTTTGAGGATGTCGACATTCGGCTGCGCCAGCAAGCGGTCCAGCACGTGCGGATCCACGGAACGGCCTAGCACGCGCCGTAAGCGCCGTTGTTCCAGGCTCTCGAAGATGGCGGTATCCATCTGGCTGACGATGGCCTTCAGCAGCCGCCGGTGATCGCCGGTAAAGCGATGTTGTGGATCGCGGTTGACCGCGCCAAACACGCCGATGATCTCGTTGCGCAGGATCAATGGGATAGCCATAATCGTACACTGCGGCACTTCACGATCCTCACACACCAACTGCGCGCGGCGAATGGCATTGTTAGCCACCTGGGTCATCGTCTCATAATAGGCCACTTTGTGCAGCAGGTCATCGTGCGTCACGGCGCGCATTTCCAACTGTTTGCCCTGTTGATCGTACAGCATCACAAAGCCCATCTCGGCTTCGACCACGCGACACAGTTCCTGCAAAACCACGTCCAACATCTCGTCGAAAGGCAAATACTGGTCCCGGATACGGTCGAAGTGGTAGATAGTTTCCAATTCCCTGTTGCGCTGCGCAAGATCATGATGCGTGTAAGCCTGGACAATCGCCGAGTCTATCTGGCTTTCGGCGATACGCATCAAATCGACTTCCTGATCCTCAAAGGGAGGCGTGTTGCGCGCCATCATGATAAGGCCAAGCGGTTTTTCGTCCATAAAAACGGGAAGTGCTGCCATCCGAAACGAGGGGGGCAGTTTGGATGCCAGGTCGGGCGGCAACACATCTGCCGCCTTCCACAGGGCAATCTCCCCCTCGTGCATTGCGCCGCGGATGCGGGTTTCCGAGAGCGCCGTGGCGGTGTCACGCCAGGTCTGATCGCGCTCCTGCACCACTTTCAGGTCGAACGTGCCCATCTCGCGGTCTGCCACGTAAAGCAGGCACACATCCACGTGAAAGTGATCGCACATCACGTGCGCCAGGCCGGAGAAGATAGCCGCCGGCCCAGGCGACACATCCCGAATCCGGTCGATCGCCAGAACAATATCCAACGCTTTCTGATTGAACTCCAGTTGTTTTCTAAGTTCTGCCTCTTTCATCGCTACCCAACCTTTCACGCGCCATCTATGGCGGGAAGTCATCGAATGTACTTCACCCTCCAGGGTCTTATCCTTCTTGCTCCGAGGGGAACGCCAGTTCCCCGTTTTACGCGCATAAGACGCGGATCTGGCGATCCGCTGTCATCAAATATACTTCACCTTGCCAGGGTCTTATCATGCTTGCTCCGAGGGGAACGCCAGTTCCCCGTTTTACGCGCATAAGACGCGGATCTGGCGATCCGCTCGAAGCAAAGGACGAGAATGATAAAGCCCTGCTTCACCTTCTTATTCTACCACCACATAGGCCAAACCACAAAAATCCCGGCCCTGGGTTATAGACTCAGGACCGAAGCGAAAGGTGTGACGAACGTCATTGCCGCGCGACTTGCTATCTGCTATGCTAAAGGCAGAAAAGTAAGGGAGGTGTGACATGATTCCAATGCTGATCTTCGCACACTTGCTCGGCGACTATATCTTGCAGTTCGATTTTCTGGCACGCTGGAAAGCGCGCTCGCTCTGGGGCGTGGTCGCGCACGGCGGAATTGTCACGCTGACGACGTTGGCCTGCGCCAGCCTTGTCGATCCGGGATGGTGGCGCTACGCAGCGCTCATCGGCGTCACCCACACGTGCATCGACGTTGTCAGAGCGCACCTGATCCACGCGAAGAGCACCACGTGGGACTTGATCTACTACCTGGTCGACCAAGTCATCCACATCGGTATCATCATCCTCACCGTAACCCTGCGTCCGGTGACGGCGGCGGGCGGTCACGCGGTAGCGTCCAAAGTGTTGGCTCTCGCCATCGGCTATCTGCTGCTGCTCCAACCGGCGTGGGTGCTGCTGCGCTTCATCGTGCGCGGTGTGTGGGGGGCAGAGGCCGCGCCACACCTGGGCGTCGGCGAGAAGTACGCGCCGATGATCGAGCGGGTGCTCATCGCCAGCTTCGTCCTGATCGGGCAGGTCGCACTCGTTCCGTTGGTGCTCGTGCCGCGCCGTCTGACAGCCATCCACCTGCAAGAGAATGGCGTGGGTGTCATGATGCAGTTGACCAGTCATTGGGCAGAAACCGCGCTGAGTGTGCTTTTAGCGGCGGGCGTGGGTTTGATCCTGCGCCTCGTTATGCAAGGCAGCTAGAAAGGAGGTTGCACATGAACGGGATAGGGTTACAATGGAGTTATTATCCGCCGACGACAGCACATCCA